>JABAHL010000013.1:0-66214 GCA_019353055.1 Faucicola osloensis | reverse complement strand
TGCCATGAGCCCAAGAAGCCGACACTTAAAAATGTGCTGATTGAACCTTTCGTCGCTAAGATTGCTTGTTAATTCAAAGCCTTAGAGTATGGCTTATGTCGAACTGGGGTTTATTAGCAAAAATTCAAAAGACTAAGTCAACATCCGACCCCGTGCCGTTCGGACAATAAACCCTTGCTGTATCAGATACGGCTCAATCACATCTTCAAGCGTGCCTCTATCTTCTGCCAAAGCCGCCGCAATCGACTCAACCCCAGCAGGTCCGCCATTAAAGCGCTCCTCTAGCATCTCAAGATAACGTCTATCAAGATTATCAAGCCCGCGTTTATCAACTGCGAGCATATCGAGTGCGCTATGCGCAATTTCAGCGGTGACGGTGCCATCGCCTTTAACTTGGGCATAATCACGTACGCGGCGTAGCAACCGATTGGCAATACGCGGTGTACCGCGCGAACGTCTAGCGACTTCGACCGCCCCTTCTTTGGTCATAGGCACGTTAAGTAATCCAGCCGATCTTGTGACAATGGTCGTTAAGTCCTCCACATTATAAAACTCTAATCGCTGTACAATACCAAAACGGTCCCGCAGTGGCGAGGTCAACAAACCTGCTCGGGTGGTCGCAGCCACCAAAGTAAAAGGCGGTAAATCAAGCTTTATGGAGCGTGCAGCCGGTCCTTCACCAATCATAATATCAAGCTGAAAATCTTCCATCGCAGGATACAAGATTTCTTCAATCATCGGGCTTAAACGGTGAATCTCATCAATAAAGAGCACATCACCAGGCTCTAGATTGGTTAGCATCGCTGCCAAATCACCCGCGCGTTCAAGCACAGGGCCAGACGTCGAGCGCAAATTACCGCCCATCTCACGAGCGATAATGTTGGCGAGTGTGGTTTTACCCAGTCCAGGCGGTCCAAATATCAATGTATGGTCGAGCGCTTCTTTTCTCGATAATGCCGCGTTGATAAACACGCCCATTTGTTCTTTAACCACAGGCTGACCGATATATTCAGCGAGTAAGGCTGGACGGATATTATTGTCATTTTGGTCTTCTGAGCGCCCCATCGGGCTAATCAGACGTTGCTGCGAATTGGTACTTGAAAAAGGTGGAATCATAAGTATTTGACACTAGTTGCAAGTTTTAACGAGGATAATAGCACTGGCAAATCTTGCCAGTGCTATGGGATATAGAGAGAAAAAGTAAAAAAATTTAGGGCAACACACGGTACAATGTCATATCACATCGGGTACCTTTACTATCCTTGCACCACTGCATTTGCTCGCCTTGCTGTTTGACATAAGCAACCAAAATATCGCCCGTCTGGTCAACGCGATTGCCAGAACAGTCTGTTGCATTGTTATCATATTGGGTCTGAATCGCTAGTGCAGGTAACCCATCTCCTGTGTCAGCGTACAAGTATTTACCATACGTAAATTCCTGACCGCTTGAACCGATAAATTGCTGATCGCGCCCAAAATTATACCGCTCTTGGCAACTTGGCTGCGCAGCGTCGGTTTTATCAAGTCGCAGCTGCCACTGTCCTGCGATATTTGGCAAAATGTGCGTCGACACTTGCGCCACTTGCTGTTGGGTTTTGCTATCATCGGGCAACGTACCTCCCATGGCTAAACTGGTTAAAATGCCTATCAACGAAATATTCATCAAGTCCATCGTTATTTTATTCCTTTTATCATGCCATCTTTATAAGGTAACAACCCAACTCATCTACCAGTTCTCAATCAGCCAATTTTCACTCAGCGAGATTAGCACCGACGTTTATAGTAACTTTTAATAACAAGTTTTGGTATTTGGGGGTAATATTCAAAGATATTCAAAATGTTAAAGGTTAAATTATTCTGCTTTTAATGGGGTCAGCGCACAAAAATTTAACCCAAAACCACAAAAATTATTTAAGCACTTTAGTTAAACACTTTAACTTTATTTAACTACTTAAAGTTTCATATTCATCAGTGGCTTTAATCATACTTGCTTTTGGCTTTATTTGCTATAACACAATAATCCTCATAATGCAGTCTTGCCAAAACATCAGGCGGTCATAAAATCTGTGCAAATTTGCTTGTCAAAAAGTTAAAAACCCAGCATAATAACCGAAGATTTCAGGAGAGAATGTTGTTTTGTTTTTCATCAAATTATGAAATACCAAAACCATCACCGAAGGCGTAAAGACCCTATAATCGCTCAGGTAAAAGGACTGGAATCGTAATTTTTGGTAGTGTTATGCACTGCATCAAAATATAACAAATCTGGAGAGTGTATTGCTTTGCAATACCACCGAAGGGGAAAAGATTGACTTGTCTATCCATCTATACAGAAGTTGACAAGTCGATTGAAAATCTCAGGTAACAGGACAGATAGGGCTGATAGCTACCGACATCAGGTTGGATTAGTTTTAGTGCTCTATTGATGTGCGATGTTTGGCTTTAGCGTTTTATCCCACGCTGTTAAAGCATCAAACCGTTATTTGATTTTACCCACTCAAGGATTTGCCATGTCAGCCACAGACAAGCCTTTAAACCGCACCCCTTTTTATCAATCCCATATCGATAGCAACGGCAAAATCGTTGACTTCTCTGGTTGGGAATTGCCTATCCATTATGGCTCACAGATTCAAGAACATGACGTTGTGCGTACGGATGCGGGCATGTTTGACGTGTCACATATGGTCGTGACTGACATCACCGGCAAAGATGCCAAAGCTTGGCTGCAAAAACTGCTTGCCAATGATGTCGCCAAACTCAAATTTGTCGGTAAAGCGCTTTATTCTGCCATGCTAAACGAAAATGGCGGCGTGATTGATGACTTAATCGTTTACCGGATGAACGATGCAGAGACCGAGTATCGTATCGTCTCAAATGCTGCCACCCGTGATAAAGATTTGGCACAGTTTGACAAAATCGCCAAAGACTTTGCCGTCACCATTACCGAGCGCCCAGAACTTGCTATGCTTGCAGTGCAAGGTCCCAATGCCCTGCACAAACTGAGCCAAGCCAAACCAAATTGGGCAGATAGCCTAGCTGTGCTAAAACCGTTTGTGGGCAAAGATTTGACCGACATTGAAGGCGCAGATTGGTTTGTGGCGCGTACCGGTTATACGGGTGAAGATGGCGTTGAAGTCATTTTGCCACAAGCGCAAGCCTCAGCATTTTTTACCTTACTCAAAGACCATGGCATCGCTCCCGCAGGCTTAGGTGCCCGTGATACCTTACGTCTTGAAGCGGGCATGAATTTGTACGGTCATGAGATGGATGAAACCATCAATCCGTATGAATGCGGTATGGCGTGGACATTAGCGGTAAAAGATGATCGGGATTTTGTGGGTCGTCAAGCCATGCAAGCCAAACAAGACCAAGCGATTGCTGAGGGTAATGACGTTATGCAAGTAGGCTTAGTGCTAGAGTCACGTGGGGTACTGCGTGAAGGCATGACGGTCACGCTAGACAATGGCAAAACTGGGGTAATCACTAGCGGCACTTTTAGCCCAAGCCTAAAACAATCGATTGCGATTGCCCGTATTCCAAAGACGACGGATACAGCAGCTACCGTTGATTTGCGGGGCACACCGACGCCAGTACGTATCATTTCGTTACCGTTTGTTAGAAATGGCAACAAACAATTCAACTAAGATTTTATCATGTTATGATGGATTTAGCGCTTATTAATGAACAACATTCAAATGATTAGTCAGCGTAATTTGAAAAACTCATAATAAATTCATCATACTTAGAAGGTAAAATCATGAAAAAATTACTGTTAGTTGTACCGTTTTTGGCAAGTTTGGCGGCCTGTACCTCAACCCCAGTGGCACAGCCTAGTCCGTCACAAGTGTTGGCAATTCAAGCAAATTCACAAACCTTTAAATGTGACAACAATACTGAAGTCGTCGCATTCTATGGTCAAGAAAACGGCAGCAATGTCGCTAATTTAAAGATCACCTCGCCAATGCTCGGTCTAAACCAAGCTGCGATGGTGTTAAAACAAGATGTATCAGGTTCGGGCAACCGCTATACCCTGTCAAATGCCACCAAAACTACCATGTATGATTGGGGCGTTAAAGGTGCAGAAGGTGCGTTAACCGTGACCTCACAAGGTCGTGATTATAACTTTGTGTGTAATGCTATTTAATCTGATTCACTTGTTGAATGGGTTAAACCGCTAAGTTGGTTTCTAAGTTTGGTCGATATATATTGTATCGACCAAATTTTTGTTACTCAGTTTGTTAAATTACTTAGCTTTTAAATACTAGGCTTTTAAAAATGTTTAGTAAAAAGGCGCCAAGTGTGACTGCTTGGCTAACAGCCTTTTATTTTCACCCCTACTTTCGCTTTGAGGAAAATAGTTATGAGCAATATTCCAGCAGATTTAAAATATGTGGCTAGTCATGAATGGTTACGCCAAGAAGAAGACGGTACTATCACCGTTGGTATTACTCACCACGCCCAAGACTTGCTCGGTGACATCGTGTATGTTGAATTGCCTGAAGTGGGCGAGCACGTTGACGTGGATGCTGAAATTGCCGTAGTCGAATCGGTGAAAGCTGCCTCGGATGTATACGCCCCCATCGCTGGTGAAATCCTAGCGGTCAATGAAACCTTGGTAGATGCGCCAGAAACCATTAATGAAGACCCTTATGGCGAAGGTTGGTTCTTTAAAATCAAACCAGACAATGCTGATGATTACCAAGGCTTGATGGACGCAGACGAGTACCAAGATAGTATTTAATCATCTTTATCTTAAAGTTTTTATCTCGTCTTTTTTATTCGCCTTTTTTATAGACTCTAGCGCTAAGGTAATCGCTTGATTACCTTAGTCTGTTGTCCTATCAATTAACTGTAACGCATCCTTTATTTTGAACGTATCCTTTATTTTGTTAACTTGAGAGCTGCTATGTCAACACTTACCCCGCTTGCTGACCCAAAACAAGCCAGTTTTTATGAGGTGGTGAGCACTCGCCGTTCGGTACGACGCTTTACCAAAACGCCCATCAGTGATGAGGTGCTCAATACTTGTCTCGATATGGCGATGTTAGCGCCTAGCTCAAGTAATTTACAGCCTTGGCAATTTTTTGTGATTGAATCAGAAGAAAAGCGTCAAAAAACTGTGACCTATTGTATGAGCCAAAATGCAGCAAAAACTGCCAATAAGCTGATTGTCGTGGTCGCTCGTACTGACACGTGGCGTCAACACGCCAAAGACAATATCAAGTATTTTCCTGTCAAACCCGTACCAAAACCCGTGCAAGATTATTATGGCAAGCTGATTCCGCTGACCATGACGCGCGGTGTGATGAATGTGTTCACCCCTGCCAAGTGGGCGCTAACGCAAGCCACTCGCAAAGTCAGAGGTGCGATGGTTGACCCCATCTATGATGCGCAAGACCTTAAAAACTGGGCGCTCATTAGCACCTCACTGGCTGCCGAGAATTTGATGCTTGCCTTGCGTGCGCACGGTTTTGATAGTTGCCCGATGGGCGGATTTGACGAGCCACAACTCAAAAAATTGCTTGACCTCAATGAAGAGCAGCATATTTGTATGGTAATTGCTGCCGGTGAGCGCGACGAGCGTGGTATCTATAGTGAGCAATACCGTTTTGAGCGTGAGCGCTTTATCGTTAAGGTGTAATATCATTAAAGTGTGATTTTTATCCATTCAACCGATGTTTGTCATGTTAGCCATGGCAAAACCTGCTATTTTTATTTTCAATGTTTTATCAGACGCTAAAGGAAACTTGAATGAGTCAACCGTCTTTTCAATCATTTGCTGATTTATTCCAATCATCAGAATTTATTCATCGTCATGTTGGTATTAGCCAAGATGAAAAAGAAGCAATGCTAAAAGCCGTCGGCGCTGACAGCATGGCAAGCTTTATTGAACAGACGGTGCCAGCTTCGGTACGTCTTAGCAAAGAGCTAGATTTACCCCTCAGTATGACTGAGCATGATGCCTTGGCAAAGTTGCGCGGGTTGGCGGATAAAATCAAGGTCAATAAAAGCTATATTGGCTTAGGCTATTATCCGACTCGCCTACCTGCCGTCATTGCGCGCAATGTGCTCGAAAACCCAGGCTGGTACACGGCTTATACCCCTTATCAAGCGGAGATTGCGCAAGGTCGCTTAGAGGCATTACTTAACTTCCAACAAGTTTGTATTGACTTATCAGGTCTTGAATTGGCGGGCGCCAGTTTGCTTGATGAAGCGACGGCGGCGGCTGAAGCGATGGCGATGGCAAAACGCGTTGGTAAAAGTAAATCTAACCAGTTTTTTGTTGATAGCCGTATCTATCCACAAACTTTAGATGTCATCAAAACCCGTGCCAAGTATTTTGGTTGGGATATAGTGGTCGGTGATTTTGACGTTGCCAAGAATGGCGATTTCTTTGGCGCAATTTTCCAGTACGTGGGCGCGCAAGGCGATGTGGTTGATTTAACTGATATCATCAGTGCAGTCAAAGCCAAAGGCACACAGACAATTGTTGCTGCGGATGTGATGAGTCTGGTACTTCTTAAATCACCGGGCAGCATGGGTGCGGATGTGGCACTGGGTAACACCCAGCGCTTTGGCGTGCCGATGGGCTTTGGTGGTCCACACGCGGCTTATTTTGCCTTTAAAGACAGTGCCAAACGCTCTGCCCCAGGTCGTATCATTGGCGTATCGGTGGATGCTCAAGGTAAACAAGCCTTGCGTATGGCACTACAAACCCGTGAACAACATATCCGCCGCGAAAAAGCCAACTCAAATATTTGTACATCGCAAGTGTTACTGGCCAATTTAGCTGGGATGTATGCGGTGTATCATGGTCCTGAAGGCGTGAAACGTATCGCCACCCGCATTCATGCGTTAGCAAGCGCTTTTGCCCAAGCCATCAAACAAGCTGGCATGTCGATTGTGCATGAACAGTTTTTTGATACCGTGCTGGTCAATACCCAAGGTCAAACTGAGCAAATCTATCAAAATGCCCTCAATATCGGCTATAACCTGCGCAAAGTAGACGATAACCATATCGCCATTGCCTTTAATGAAACCAGTGATGCGGCAGATTTTGGTGTACTCACGCAGTTATTTACAGGCGTAGCGGCTCAATTATCCGATGATATCAGTTTGTCTCTGCCAGCGTCACTGCTACGTACCGATGCGATTTTAACTCATCCTGTCTTTAATCGTTATCACACCGAACATGAAATGCTGCGTTATTTGAAAAAGCTAGAAAACAAAGACTTAGCGATGAATCATAGTATGATTTCGCTGGGTAGCTGTACCATGAAACTTAACGCCACTAGCGAAATGCTACCGATTACTTGGAATGAATTTGCCAATGTGCATCCATTTGCGCCACGCGAACAAGTGGGTGGCTATATTGAAATGATTGAAGGCTTGCAAGAGCAACTCAAAGCCATCACAGGGTTTGACGCTATCTCTATGCAGCCAAATTCAGGCGCGTCAGGCGAATACGCGGGGCTATTGGCGATTCGTCGTTATCATGAAAGCTTAGGTCAACCCAACCGTCATATCTGCCTAATTCCGCGCTCCGCACACGGCACCAATCCTGCCACGGCACAGATGATGGGTATGGAAGTCGTCGTGGTAGCCACCGATGAGCGTGGTAACGTTGATATTGCCGACTTGACTAAAAAAGCAGAAAAATACAGCGACAATCTGGGCGCCTTGATGATTACCTATCCTTCAACACACGGTGTGTTTGAAGAAGGTATCCGTGATATCTGTGACTTGATTCATCAACACGGCGGTCAAGTGTATATGGATGGCGCTAACATGAACGCGCAGGTTAGTATGATGCAACCTGCAGATGTCGGTGCTGACGTCCTACATATGAATTTGCACAAAACCTTCTGTATTCCACACGGCGGCGGCGGTCCTGGTATGGGTCCTATCGGTATGAAATCACATTTGGCGCCTTTTATTGCCAACCACGTCGTATCTGCGGTACCCAATGCACAAGATGGCATGAGTGCGGTATCGGCTGCCCCGTTTGGTTCAGCTAGCATTTTGCCTATCTCATGGATGTATATCACCATGATGGGACGTGATGGCTTGGTGCAAGCGACAGAAGCTGCGTTATTAAATGCCAATTACACGGCTATGAAATTAAAAGACCATTACCCTGTACTTTATAGTGGTGAAAATGGTCGCGTCGCCCATGAATGTATCATTGACATTCGCCCACTAAAAGCCGAAACAGGCATCACCGAAGTTGATATCGCCAAACGCTTAATGGATTACGGGTTTCATGCGCCTACTATGTCTTTCCCCGTGGCAGGTACTTTGATGATTGAGCCCACTGAGTCAGAAAGCAAAGAAGAGCTAGACCGCTTTATCTCAGCCTTAATTCAAATCAAAGCTGAGGCGATGAAAGTTAAAAACGGCGACTGGCCAGCAGATAACAACCCACTGGTGAACGCACCACACACCGCACAAGTGGTGACCGGTGACTGGGATCGTCCCTACAGCCGTGAAGAAGCCACCTATCCACTCGCCTATGTACGCGACAATAAGTTTTGGCCATCGGTGAGCCGTATCGATGATGTGTATGGCGACAAAAACTTAATCTGCTCTTGCCCCGATATCTCCAGCTATGAGAATGGTGAAATTGCAGAGTAAACTTCAATCAATACTCACCGTATTTTTTACAAAAGCCATGCAAAAATGTGTGGCTTTTTGCTATAAAGGCAATTGCGAGTCAAAAGAATTCTGCTATGATGCAGGGGACTCAAAAAAATTGTAATCTCCACGCGTGACTTTAAACCCATCATAAGTCAAGGATGACATTATGTTTAGTACCATTGCGATTATTATTTCGCTCTTTTTATTAATGTATTTTGCCTATCGCGGCTATTCTGTATTAATTTTAGCACCCTTGATGGCCACTCTAGCGGTGGCGCTGTCAGGCGATATTCTAAGCTCACTGCCTATCTATACCACCGTTTTTATGAAAGCGTTAAGTGGCTTTTTATTGAAGTTTTTTCCCATATTTTTGCTAGGGGCGGTGTTTGGTCAGCTGATGGCAGATTCTGGTACTGGCGGTGATGGCAGCAGGTGGCTTAGACACGCTACCGCATAGTGGTGCGGTGATTACGTTATTTGCCATTTGCCATTTGACCCACAAGCAATCTTATAAAGATGTCGCCATGGTGACGATGGCAATTCCGCTGATTGCGGTGACGGTGGTTATTGCTTTGGGTACTATGTTGGGTTCTTTTTAACCTGTTTATTTTTAAGCCATTTAGTAGTAAAAAATCCCAATCAGCGTTGGGATTTTTTTATTTATTCAGCGGTTGTTTCATGCTCGCCAGATGGCGGGTTATTGGCAATCACCGTATCTAAAATGGGTAAAATCTCTGCCATAATCCACGCTTTGCGCCACCCACTCAGCCAAGGGCTTAATGCCGGTTTTTCTGCTGCGACAGCATAAGCATACAGCTCTGACAGCCATTTTTTTCGCATCAATACCGTCTCATCAATTGACAGGGTTTGCCCATGCTGTTTAATCGCTTTTTCCAGTTGTTTTTGCACATCGCTAGACAGACTGCGATACGGTAAAGGCAATAGAGCTGGATAGGCTGCGTCATCTTCTTTTCGCACCTTATCAATCAGCGTCAAAATCTCTTGCCCATACATGCGAATCACATTGGGCTTGATACTGGTAAACCCTAACTGCTTCATGCTAAAGGGCGGTTTTTCGACGATTTCACGGAGCGCCTGCGGGCGCAGGATAAAAGTGCGTGGTCTATTGATTGATTTGGCAAGTTGTTCGCGCCATTCGCACAGAGTTTGCAGCATGGCAAGTTGCTCGCGATTATCGCGGTAATCAGCGACACTCAAGTACAAAGCGTTATCAGGCGTGCTAAAGTTAGCAAAAATTTCTTGGGTATAGCTTTGGCAGTCTTCAACCGCATATTGCCATAAACCTTGCTCGATCAACTGTGTTTTAATAGCAACAAACATGGGCAATAAATAACGCACATCGTCTACCGCATAGCTTTCTTGCTCAGGCGTTAATGGACGCTGCAACCAATCTGATTGGCTTTCACCTTTATCCACATGCACAGCAATCGTTTCTTGCAGCGATTTTTGATAGCCAAGCGAGTTTTCACCGGTCAAAAAACCCAAACCAATTTGGGTATCAAACACATTGCGCAGCGCAGGCAAGTTGGAGAGTAAATAATAAATCCCCAAATCTTCGCCACACGCATGTAACACGACGGTGGGTATATCCGCTAACACTTCCCAAAACTCTTCTAAATACAGCTTGGGCGCGTCAATTAAATAAATCGCTTTGCCTGTATTGATTTGAATCAGCGCAAGAATGGGAAAAAAAGTGTCGCGCTTGATAAACTCAGTGTCTAACGCAATGGTATCGACTTGCTCTAGGTCATCGAGCAGGGCAAAAAGCGCATCCTGAGTTTTCACCCAATGGATTGGCAAGTCATGAAGTTGTTGTAATTGGGCTGGGCTTAACGGATTTTGGATGAGCATAACTTGGGTCTTGTGGACGGATAATTTAAGCGTATTTTATGATGAATCTAGGATTTTGTCTTGTCAAACTGATGAAAAGATTTTATAACCGTCCACGATTTTGCAGCGCTTGACCCAGTGTCATGCTATCTAAATACTCAAGCTCGCCGCCCATCGGAATCCCTTGGGCAATCCGGCTGATATGAGTGACGTAAGGCTTGACCGCTTCACTGATAAAATGCGCGGTGGTTTGCCCTTCTACCGTGGTACTGGTTGCCAAGATGATTTCTTCCACTGGGGTTTGCGCGGCTTGGTGTTGCTTTAACAGCCCAATCAGCTGATTGATGCCGAGCTGCTCCACGCCAATGCCATCAATGGGTGATAAATGCCCGCCAAGCACAAAGTATTTACCGTTAAACCCAGCGGTTTGCTCGATTGCCATCATGTCTGCTGCCGTCTCTACGATACAAAGCACGCGCTCATTGCGGCGCGGATCGCTACATATCGGGCAAATACCCTCATCAGACAGCCCACGGCATACTTGGCATTGCTTGATATCATGCATCGCCACAATCAAAGCTTCGCCCAATGCTTGACCTTGCGGGCGCTTATAGCTAAGCAAATGCAGTGCCATGCGCTGGGCAGATTTGGGTCCGACCCCAGGCAGCACTTTAAGTTGTTTTACAAGTTCATCAAATTTTGGCGTAAGCATAGGCGCATTCTTATAAAAATGATAAAAAATAAAAAAAGCTGACAATCAATTATCAGCTTTTTATGGGGGTTTGACTGCCTAATCGCAAGGCAATTTTCCACTATTTTATAGCGCTACTTTATAGCCTTACTGGGTAGCCCTAGTATAGCCCTAGTGAGTTTAGAATAAACCATTCATCCCTGGTGGCAACCCCATGCCGTTGGTGGCACTCGCCATTTCAGTCTCATGTAGTTCATCGGCCTGACGCACGGCATCATTAATAGCAGCCGCAATCAAATCTTCAATCATATCAGGGTCATCTTGTAGTAGGCTTGGATCGATTGACAAACGTTTGACCACATGGCGACCATTCATGGTGACTTTCACTAAGCCACTACCCGCTTCGGCATGCACTTCTTTTTCTGCCAGTTTTTTCTTGGCGTTTTCAACGTTTTTTTCGACTTGCTTTTGCATCATTTGCGCTTGTTGCATGAGAGCTTGTAAGTTCATGAGTGTTCCTGTTTGTTTCTAATGTTGGTGGTTCATTGTAGCGAATTTGACCGCAAACTGTCTATTGCTAATCGTTAGCCCAAATTTTTAACATACAACTGCTAATCTAAAACTGCTAATCTAAAATTATTCACATAAAAATGCTAAGATAACCTCACTACCATCAACCCATTAACAGCAAAAAACTATGAATATTACTATGACTATAACAACAACCACGCCCCAACCGCTAGAGGTCGCTCTCTATAAAGCCGCTGATGTTATTAAATATGCCCAAAATATTGCCATCCTGACGGGGGCAGGCGTCTCAGCTGAAAGTGGCATTTCGACTTTTCGGGATAAACTTACCGGACTGTGGCAACAATACCAAGCCGAATATTTGGTGAGTGTTCAAGCGTTTGAAAATGAGCCTGAACTGGTATGGCAATGGCACCAATGGTGGCGTGGGCAAATCGCCGATAAACAGCCCAATCCTGCCCATTTTTCCTTAGGCGAATGGCAAGCATTGGCAAAGCAGCAAGGCAAAGCTTGGACGCTATTTAGTCAAAATGTCGACAATCTGCATGAGCAAGGCGGTGCCACGGTGGCAAAACTGCATGGCGATTTAGCCAAAAATCGTTGTCATGATTGCGCCAAGCCGTATGACAAAGCCATTGCTGTCACAGACACTGAGTTAAAGCATTGTGAATGCGGCGGTTTGATTCGCCCGGATATTGTGTGGTTTGGCGAGATGTTGCCACAGGAGGCTTGGCAAACGGCAGAAACAGCAGCACTCAATTGTGATGTGTTGGTGAGTATCGGCACATCAAGCGTAGTCTATCCTGCGGCGGGCTTGATTGATTTGGCAAAACAACAGGGCGCAACCGTCATCGAGATTAATCCCAATCCGACCCAGACACCCGAAGTTGATATCGTACTACAAGGCAAAGCGGGGGTAATATTGCCGTTGTTGGTTAATGCGCTGAAATAAAAAAGCCAGATAAAAAAGCACAATAAAACAGTGACATAAAAAAGCCAGTAAATTTTGCGACTGGCTTTTGGGTTCTGGCTAGTGGATTTTGGATTTTGGATTTTGGCTTTATATCAGGCGAGTGTATCCAAACCGCGTTTTAAATCAGCGATAATATCATCAACATCTTCAAGCCCCACCGAAAAGCGAACTAAGCCTTCGCTCACGCCTGCCTCGATTCTTGCTTCAGGTGTCATGCGAAAATGGGTCGTCGTCGCAGGATGGGTAATGGTGCTTTTGGCATCGCCTAGGTTATTGGTAATCGAAATCATGTTGGTACTATCGATAACATGCCAGGCTGCCGCTTGGTCAGCCACCTCAAAGCCAATAATGGCGCCAAACGCACCGCCTTGCACATTTTTGAGTGCCGTGTGTTGGCGTTTAGCGATGTCATGGGATGGGTGATCGGGCAAGCCTGAAAAATGCACTTTGCTGACTTTTGGGTGATTGTGCAAAAATTTAGCGATTTGATTGGCATTTTCGCAGTGGGCTTTCATACGCAGTGACAAGGTTTCTAGACCCTTTAGCAACACCCACGCATTAAATGGCGATAGACTAATCCCGCCGGTACGCACTACCCCAAAGGCTTTTTCCATCAATTCATTGTTACCGACCAACGCACCACCTAGCACCCGGCCTTGACCGTCAATATATTTACTGGCGGAATGCAATACCACATCCGCACCCAACATTAAAGGTTTTTGAATGGCTGGGGTTGCAAAGCAGTTATCGACGATTAATAGCGCATCGTGGTCATGCGCCAGCCTTGATAAAAAGCTTAAATCGGCAATTTGCGCCAAAGGATTGGAGGGGCTTTCACAGTACAGCACCTTGGTATTTGGCTGCATCGCTTGTTGCCAAGCGTCATTGTCAAAGCAGTCGACATAACTAACTTCAACGCCAAACGCTTTAAAGTAGGTATCAAACAGGGCGACCGAGGAGCCAAATAATTGCTTGGCTGCTAGCAGATGGTCACCTGCTTGAAGGTACGCCAAACACATGGTCAAAATCGCGCCCATGCCTGATGCGGTTGCGACGCAGCGCTCGCCTTCCTCTAAAGCTGCCAATCTACGCTCAAAAGCGCGCACGGTTGGATTGGTATGGCGAGAGTAAACATTGCCTTTTTTATTGCCATTAAAATGGTCGGCGGCATCGGCGGCATTGTTGTATACGTAGGAGCTGGTGGTAAAAATCGCTTCGTTATGTTCGCCTTCATCGGTACGGTGGTAACCACCGCGCACGGCGATGGTTTGGTCGGCATAGTCTAGGTTTAAATCAAGTGCATCACTTTGCCAGTTGGGGTCTAATTGGGTCATAATGTTACATCTTTTATGCATCAAATAAATTATGATAGCATAAGTTGGATTTGACGGTGGCTTTCAAGTCAGTATTTTATGCAAAAACGCTATGACAACCAACTCTTCTTAGGTGAGTGCCACGTTAATCAGTGATTTTTTTAAAAGGATTCAGGCTTTGATAGCAGCATTTTATTCGGTATCTGTTGGCTTTGTCAGACTAGCATCGCAAAAACTCACCGCCAAAATTGTGACATTTCGCTTGCAATTGCTATTTACGCTGCTACTGACGCTACTTACCGCTTGCCAAATGCTGCCGAACAACCCTCATATCGCCACCACGCCAACTGTGTCAACGCAGCTGACAGGTGCGCAAAAATTTTCCGAAAAATCGCGTATCCAAGGTCATTATTTAATCAGTCGTATCAGTGCTAGCAAAAACCCCTCACCGAGTAAATTTTCCGGTTATTATCCGCTCATTGATAGCAGTGATGCGTTCGCCTCACGCAGTATTTTGACCGAAATGGCTCGGCAGACCATCGATATCCAATACTATATTTGGCACAACGATGCAGCAGGACAATTGATGCTCAAAGACTTGTACCAAGCGGCCAATCGTGGTGTCAAAATACGACTGTTACTCGATGATTTGAACACCAATCCGGAACTTGACCAACAGCTACTTGCCTTTGCTGCGCATGCTAATATCCAAGTGCGATTGATTAACCCCAAAGTGGTGCGCAGCTTTACTCCCGCCAATTTTGTGGTAGCACTGCCCCGCTACCAACGCCGCATGCACAATAAAAGCATGACCTTTGACCGCCAGTTATCTATCATTGGTGGGCGCAATATTGGCGATGAATATCTGCGTAAAGATAGCATCGCTGAGTTTGCTGATTTGGATGTTTTGCTTGCCGGCAAAGTGGTCAACCAAATCAATGATAGTTTTGAAGATTATTGGGATAGTCCTCTATCGTATGATATCGAGCGTTTGGTCAGACCCTCAAAAAACCCCGATCGTAATAAAAGCGATGAGCCATTTTTGGGGACTTTGACTGCGATTGCACCGATCAATAGCCAGTCCCATCTGCATAAAAGCTCGCAACTTTATCGGGTACAAAATGGCGCGATAGTCGATAAACAACTGTATAACAAAAAAATCCAATTTCGTTGGCAACCAATGGAATTTTTGGCAGATGATGTCAAAAAACTACTCAACCAAGATGATAAAGATAGCCGATTGGTATCCAAGCTTCGAGCACGTATTGGCACCCCAAAACAGCAATTGACCATTGTGTCATCATATTTTGTGCCCACTGACTTGGGCGTACTGCAACTAAGCAAACTCATGGAAAACGGGGTAAAAATCAATATTTTTACCAACTCGTATGAATCAACCGATGTGCCTATCGTGCATTCAGGGTATAACGTGGCACGCGTGCCGATGCTCAAAGCGGGGATTGGACTGTATGAGCTAAAATCCTCTGCCGATGCAGACTTTCGCCGCAAAAAACGTAGCTTATATCGCAGTAAATACAGCACCAGTCTGCATACCAAAGCCTTTGCCGTGGATGACAAATACACGTTTATTGGCTCTTACAATGTGGATCCGCGCTCTGCCAACATCAATACCGAGCTTGGTGTGCTGATTGAAGATAAAGCGCTTGCCAAATCCTTCCATAATACGTTTGATAATTCTATGCTCAATGTCAGTTACCGCGTCAATCTCACTGATGATGAACAACTGATGTGGCAAACCCATGATGATAAAACCAATAAAAAGCTTATCACTTTGGATAAAGAGCCGCATATGACGTTTGTCAATGGACTTTGGCTAAAGATTTTTTCTGCCTTGCCATTTAAGCGCTTATTGTAAGCAGCTATATTACAAAAAACACACATTTTTGATAATAAAAATAGTATCAAAATCACTATAGTATGCGGTTTCAAAAAGTAATATATCTCAACTGTTAAATCATGACGTTTGCTTGTAATATTTATTTAAATAATTAAATTTATTACATTTTTGATAAATTACTGTTCAATTTGTCAAGTGATTTAATTTGTTAGGTGAATAGTGACGAATTTAATTCTTTAGCACGTTAAATAACCTATTTGTCCATTGATTATAAAGCGTGCAAACCTTTAGCCAGCTTCTAGGTGATATTGTCGACTATGCCATTTTTTCATGATGCCAACGAAGAAATTAGGGATTTAAATCGCTACGAAAAAAACGTGGTGTATTTAACGATTTTTGGGGCTTTTTTTGCTTCCTTTGATTTTACGATTTATTTTTATTTTAATGATAGTATCAATCAAGCTTTTTTCCCAGAAAATATACCTGAGTCGTTAAAGTCGATTTGTTTTTTGCTGCTGATTTTAGCCGGTTATATGTCAAGACCGCTAGGCGGTTTGATATTGGGTGATATCGGCGATCGCTATGGCAGAAAACATGTGTTGCTGTATAGTTTGCTGTTGGTGGGTGCGTCTGGTTTAGTGATTGCCTGTTTGCCTACCTATCATCATATCGGTGTGGCAGCGATTGTTCTCATGCTATTATTGCGTTTAATTCAAGGCTTTGGCTATGGGGCTGAGGTGCCCGCTTCATGGGTATACATTGCTGAGCATATGCCACGGCGTCAATTAGGGTCAGTGTGTGGCGGCCTCATCGGTGCATTGATTTTTTCGACTTTGATGGGTAATATTTTAAGCTCCACCTTATCAAATATGCTCACCCCTACCCAGATGCAATCGTATGGTTGGCGTATTCCTTTTGTCATTGCCAGTATCGGTACGCTATTTGCGGTGCTTTTACGAGCCAAGCTTGAAGAAACCCCGCTTTGGCTGATGGCTAAGTCTAAAAATCGCTTGGTTAAACGTCTGCCAATACGCCGAGCTATTGTCAAATACCGTTATGGTACGGTGATGACGCTGGGTTTGTCTTGGTTTACCGCCAGTGTTTATCTGACGATTTATCTGCTTTTGCCGATTTTGGGCATCCAGTTTTTTGATGTCGATACCAGTTTGATGATGATATCCAATGGGGTGGGTATTATCTTTGGTGGATTGGGGGCTTTAACCTATGGTTATTTTGCCGATCGTTTTAACTCAGGTCGTGTATTTACTTTAGGCTGTATATTTTTAAGCATTGCCAGTGTTGTTTTCTTTGTTTCACTAAAAAACAGTAGTGAGTTACTACTGATTAACTATGCGATTTTAGGATTTTTCTCTGGCGTGATTGGCTTAGTCCCCAGTATTTGTGTGCGTCTGTTTCCGGTTGGTGTACGCCTTAGTGGTATTAGCTTTACCTATAACTTGGCGTATGCATTGGCAGGCGCATTATTGCCTGTGCTATTGTTTTATTTTTCACGTAAATTAATGCTTTCAAGCGCACTGTATCTGGTGTTTGTCTGTGTGATTGGCATTATTATGGGTATGTTGTTGACCAATTTGCATGGTTTGTATCGCATGGAAGATAAGCGGCTGATGAATTCTTGAGTTTTTTCATCGCTGATAGTTGTTTTCCCCTCGCTTTTTTAGCGCCCGCTTTTATTGATTGGCTGATAGATTAGCTATAGATTAGCCACTTTTTTTGAATATTTGCCAATGACCCTGCCTATGACTACCATGCAGCATAAACGATTGTCCACCGCACCGATGATTGATTGGAGTACACGCGATTATTGTTACTTTGCTCGATTATTCAATCCTTATACTTACCTTTATACTGAAATGATCAGTACCTCGGCGATATTGCAGGGAGATACAGACTATCAGCTGCGATTTTATCCCAATGAACATCCTTTGGTGCTGCAGCTGGGCGGCTCAGATCCTGACGAATTGGCGCGCTGTGCAAAAATCGGGCAAGACTTCGGTTACGATGAAATCAACCTAAATGTCGGCTGCCCGTCCGATCGGGTACAACATTACAAAATCGGGGCTTGCTTGATGGCAGAGCCCAAATTGGTGGCAGATATTGTCTCTGCGATGCGCGATACGGTGGATATTCCCGTCACTGTCAAGCATCGCATTGGCATTGATAATTTTGATAGTTATGAGTTTATGGCGGATTTTGTAGATCATGTGGTGAAAGCAGGTTGTCAGCATGTCATCGTCCATGCGCGCACCGCTTGGCTACAAGGCTTGAGTCCTAAACAAAATCGTGAAATTCCGCCCCTTCGCTATGAGGATGTGTACCACTTAAAGCAGGATTTTCCTGATGTATTTGTGGAAATCAATGGCGGTATCACCACCATTGATGAAATCAAAACTCATCTGACGAAAGTCGATGGCGTGATGATTGGGCGGGAAGCTTATCAAAATCCTTATATTTTAGCCGAAGCCATGCAGCTGTGGGGCGAGCCCGTGCCTAGCCGAGCGGATATTTTTTATCAATTACTGGATTTTTTGGCAGCCAGTGACGCGCGCGGCACACCGTTGACGGTCATTATGCGCCATTATTTGGGCTTGTTCCAAGGATTGACAGGCAGTCGTAAATGGCGTCAGGCGCTTAGCGGGCAAAAATCGCTCTCGGTCGCCCAAGTTCGTGAAGCTGGTGAGGCGGTATTGGCGTTAAATGCGGGTTAAAAGTGCGGGTTAAAAGTTAGCTAAAAAAATTAACCGTATAAATACTGTCCCATCGCCAAGCCATTATTCATCATATGCAACACCACAGGCAATAACAGTGACCCTGACATGATACGCCCATAGCTAAATAACATTGCTAGACAAAAAATTCCCAACAACTCGACCACACCGTATTGCATATGAATCACCGCAAATAGGATACTGGTTAGCACACTGGCGCCCCACATACCAACCTTTGAGCTGGCAAGCCCTGTCCACATAAACCCGCGAAATATCACTTCTTCATAAATCGGCGCAAAAACCACCATCGCCATTACCAGTAGCCACCGTGGATGCGCGGACTCGGCAAGATTGTCCATAAACATCATGGGCTCGCGACCCAGCCAGACGGTGACTAGATTGATGATAACATTTAGCACAATCAGTAGCGCGCTACATTGTAACAACTGATACCAAGTAAAGGGTGTGAGGGCAAGATAATCCTTGACACGGCTGTTTTTAAAGCGGATAAACAAATAAACGCAGCCGAGCACCATGACTAAAGTAAAGCCTAGCGATAGACTCATTAACGTGCCGTTCTCACTACCCTGCAACACTTTTTCAGCGATATCCAAATTTGCTGCATCTTGTAGCACCCATGGTGCAAATAGCACCACGCCAATCAATTGACTGGCAAAAAACACCGCCAATAACACCATGGATAGCACAATGGTCTTTGGCAAATCGTAGATGGGGGTGCTAGGCTGTAATGATAAATTTTGCACATTAAACCCTTTAATGGATGTTTGTGTTGTTACTGGATATCATGATTGACTGAGTGAATAAGCGCTTTGATTCGTTCAACCGTACTGGCTGGGTATTCTAACGGGAACATATGCCCCCCTGCATGCACTTCAAAATCAATGCCCATACGCTGTTTGACCAGCGCAGGAAACCTACGTTTGAAAAACAGACTATCTTTACCAATTATTTGCTTGGCAGGGACAGCCGGCGGATGGTTAGGTTTTTGCCAGTATAGCGAGGGGTTGGTGCGAAACACCGCCACTTCCACCGCTTTTGGAATGCTAAGCGTCACTTGCCCATCTGCGGTATCCGTCAAGCCATAACGAATAAAATCATTAAAACAGCGCTCATCAAAGTGTCGGTAGAATGCTTTATGTCGTAGATGCTCGTAGGCGATTTCACGGCTTGGCCATGTGTCACGGCGATGGCTTGATAGACCTGCAGGCGTGAGCCTATCTACCAACCGTGGGCTAAAGCGTTTTGCCCAATGCAGTGCCATTGAATAATAGCCATGAATGAGCGGTGGGTCTAAGGCAATCACTTGGCTAAATAGCTCGGGCGCCTCATAGCTGGCTTGCAGCGTACACAATGCACCAAGCGAATGCCCTAGCCCGATGACCTTGGTTTGCCCGCGCGCGCTTAAGTGCGCTTGGATGCTATCAATCACTTGCTGGGTCAGTTTTTGCCAATGGTTATCGACCGGATAACGCGGGTCAATGCCTAACGCTGGAATAATATAGACAATATCAAATTCATCACTCAGCAAATCAAACAGAGATTGATAGCTACGTGATGGAATCCCATTGGCATGCGCAAAGTGTATCAGCGGTTTTTGCGCTATCGCTTCTGTCTTCCTTATCTTCCCTGCCTCTGCTATCGCTGTTATCCCCTCTATGCCTGTCGCTAGCGTTGCCGCAGAGGGCAAACGATTGGCTAACGGATGCTGGCTCGTCTTAGATGACATGGTTATTGCATTCCTTTGTCATTTGCAGCGGCGTTGGTTAATTGGCTAGCAAAGCCTTTGGAGGCCGTTTCGCCAAACCCGTAGCCGATTTGGCTGGCAAATTTACCGAACACTTTTTTCACTGGGTCTTCTGGGTTATATTGTACTACATTGTCTAGTTTTAGCTGAGACTCAAGGGTGCTAATGCCGCCTTTTTTATCCGCCAAACCAAGATTAATCGCTTGCTCACCACTCCAAAACAACCCGGAAAAAAGCTGATTGGCGTCAGGATTTTTGAGGCGATTGCCGCGACCTTGTTTGACAGCATTGATAAAATGGGCGTGGGTGTTATCAAGGACACTTTGGACATGTTGGCGCTCAAATTCGGAGAGCGGGCGACTCATGCTTAAAATATCTTTGTGCGCACCGGCTGTCATGGTGCCATCTTTAATGCCTAGTTTATCCATCAAACCTTGGACATTGTAGCTTGGCATAATCACGCCGATTGAGCCGACCAAGCTTGAGGGATTGACCCAAATTTCATCTGCCGCAGATGCGATATAATACGCGCCTGAAGCGCCCATATCTTCGATAACGGCATACAGTTTTTTGTTAGGATGAGCCTTTCTCAATTCGGTCATGGTTTGCCAGATTTCATCGGATTGTACAGGCGAGCCACCCGGTGAGTTGATGCGTAACGCCACCGCTTGCGCTTGGTCGTTGTTAAACGCTTCCGTCAATGCCTCGCCCACCGCTTGACTATTGGCTTCATTGTCGCTGCTGATGACGCCTTTGACATCGATGACGGCTAAATGCGGTTTGCTCATACCAATATCACTCATGCCACTTTTGGCAGAGCCACTACAGCCTTTGGCTACCACCGCGCCAAATAGTAGCACATAGCCCAAGGTGATGAGCTTAAAGAAAATACCCCAGCGTCTTGCGCGGCGCTGCTCCACAAGACTTGCCATGAGGGTTTTTTCTAGTAATTGCCATTCTTTGCCTGCGTATGGCGCATTGGGTGGCAAGTTTTGCGTATGGTTTGGATGAACAGGTGGCTTTGACTGTGAGGGTTGGTTGGGATCGGGTGGCCAATTATCTGACATAAAAGTTCCTTTGCAATAGGTAATTTACCGCCCATGATAGGGGGAAGCGGTCAAAATTACAATCACTGCCTTGTAGCCAAATCGTCAACTATCAGTCCGTATCATCTGGGGTGAGCGCGTACATTACTGCGCCCACTTGATCGGCATACAGGACTTCAAACAGGTGGTCTGCAGGCTTATCCACTGACCAACTAGCCAGCGATAATTGGCTATCTTCAGCCAGTTTTTGCGACTTATACGCGCCTGTGACCACATGCAGTAAGGAAGGCTTAGTCAACGCTAACCACGATGGTTTAATGGATAACGTATAAGGCTGAATGAGTAAATGCGTCGCCGATACCGTGCATAATTTTTCAGTCATTTGCATGGGGATATCACTATTACCTGCCAACATCAGCACATCGTAGGGTTTGCTAGTTGGTGGCATAAAACGGATGCGAATATAACAGGTTTGGGTCGCTCGCTTTTGCTCATCGGTTAAAGCTAAATCCAACTGCCATCCCGACACCGCTGTGATTTCCAAGCCATCTTGTTGCCAACGTTGGGCGGTTTGGCAGCTCCTCGGTGTAATCGCGCGAAAATTTGCAGATACAGCCTTATCTGTCACATCAAGCCTGCTGCGCTCAGCATCATACCCCGCTAGCCAGTAGGCTTTAACAGGTACATGGGTTGCCAGTTGTTGCACCAGCTCATTGACGCGGACACTGGGCGTTTGACTAATCACCCCAGTTAATCGATGAACCTGCTGATTTGCCAACAGCGGATAAATATCACGGTTCAACAGCGAACTGATTTCTTCATCAACCGAAACATTGCTGATAGCTTGTTTGGCTTTCAAGAAACTAGGTTTATCCGCCTGAGCGGCTTTGACTTGATTGTCGGACAAAATCAGCCAGCTATCATCGCCTTTTTTTAATAAACTGATTACCAGTTTAGGGTTATCACCAACTGCCAGCGTCGGCTGGTTGTTATTTAAGCTGCGCTGCTGCAGTGGCAATAATATCAATAAGATAGCCAGTGGTAACATCAGCATTCTAGGCAACAAGCCTTTTAATAACCCCAGTAGCGCAATGAACAAACACAGGACAAGCTGGGTTTGTGACAAGGCGAAAAATGATTGCTTGGCAACACCTGTGTCGACAATCTGGTTGAGTAAAAAGTGAAACCCGTCAAGCAGACTGGCTAGCATCGACCAAATGATTTGGCTCAGCCAATCGCCCACCACAGGTAGCCAACTAACGATGCCTGCCAACATATCCAAGGGTACAATCACCAAGCCTAAAAATGGTACGGCTAGCAAGTTTACCAAGATGCCAATGACGGATACTTTGCCAAAAAACCACACCACGATGGGCAGCATCCAAATAAATAGCCAAATTTGTAGTTTTAATAACACCTTGAATTGATGGCTTATAATTTTAACAAAACCACTCAGCACATCGCTGCGTGCAGTAGGCGCTAGTAACTGACTAACATCCTTAATTTCAATGGCGCTAACTGTCCCTATTGTCTCGCTAAATTTTAACAGTAAAGCCACCGCCACAAAGGACAACCAAAACCCTGCTTGCCCGACTGCCGTCGGTTCTAGCCAAATCATGCCTAGCGCAGCCCAAGCCAACAGCCGATAAGCAGAAAAATTAACCAATAACTGTTTCGATAGCGTGAGCAGTAACAGCATCCAAAATGTCCGCTGGGCAGGTATTTCAAAACCTACCAGCAGCGCATAAAACCCTGCCATCACCACACTCACCCAAAGCACCAACAAACTACTCGGTAATTTGACCAACAACTGCGGCGCGAGCCATTTAACGAGCCATAATACAAAAATGGATACGATAGCGGCGAGCATCAGCACATGCGGGCCTGAAATTGCTAATAAATGGCTAATCCCCGTGACTTGGTAGCGATTCTTAAGGTCGCTATCCATCAGGCTTTTATCACCCGTTAACAGTCCCAATAAGATTGCATGGCTTTGGATAGCGCTTTGACCAGAACTTTGACTAGCACTCTGACTAGAAGTTTCACTAGAACTTTTAAGCACGGGTTGGGCAATGTCGTTTTTAGCATTGACTATACGCGTCGATTGTTTGAGCAGGGTTGTATGCAAATTAGCGAGAATTTTTTGGCGTAGTTGCCAGCGCAATTGTTCGATAGCAATAACCATACGGTCTTTCACATGAAATGGGTTAAATTCCCGTAGGCTCGATTTTTCAATACCGATTACTACTCCTTTTGCTTGCACGCCCCGCTGTCTTAACCATTGCGCTTCATCAAATCCTAGCATGAGCGGTTTGGCATTGCTGGGTAAACTTGTAGGCTTAGGCTGTGCAATGGGCTCAAGCTGTAATTTTACGTTAAGCTGCATGCCAGGTGTTAACTGCGACAAGGTCGCTTCCCATTCAGGGTTGTCTTTGATGTTAGCGGTAATGAGTGCCGTTAGCGGTGGTTGAGGGGTTGCTGATGCATCAGCATCGCCGTCCTTATCAACGCGGACTTGCAGGATTTGTTTGATAAAACCATTGCCAATTAGGGCATTATCATTTGATAATCGGCTAATTTGGCTCATCGTATCGCTGATTTGATGCGATTCAACGATGGCATCCACTGTGAGCGCTGACGGCAATAACGCGTTTTGATACAGCTTATGATGATACAAACCGTAACTGGCACTCAACATGAGCGTCAGCAAAAAGATAAAACTTGCTAACAGCGGCAAGGTAAAACGGTAGGCGAATGCAGGATTTGGTGACGCTCGTTTTAGCTGTTTACGCTTGCAGCCATGGTATAAACCTACATTGATTAGCAGCGCTATCAACAGGGCTACTGATAACATCTGCCAAATTTTTGCATCATAACTTGTCAGCGCATAACCTATCATCAAGGGTTGATTTGCTAGTGTATTTACCACTAAAAAACCCAACAAACTGGCAACCGTGATGAGCCAAATCATGTTTCATCCTTGATAAAGATAGCGATAGCCCGCTACTTCCCTTACAATTATCGAATGAACGATATAGTAAAACAAATAGCAACTTTTGGAAATTATTAATCGATGTTGACAAAATTTAGTAGCGGCAATGACAATGCCTCAATGTTTGGCAAAAAAAGTATCCAAATCAGTCTAGGGATTGCAGGATTGATACTGGTTGTTGACTGCGGGCTATTGCTGGCCAATCGTGTTTTTCATATTGGCACCCTAGTGCCATTGGGCATCGGGCTAATTTTTTTAGGCCATGCGGTATATTGGGAGCCTATCCAACTTTATTTGGCGTCACAGCCGTCATTAAAAAAATTATGGCAGCTGATTTGGCTACTATTTTTTGTCTGGTTGATAAGTTTTTGTGTCTTTGTCAGCTATTTAAAACAGCACTTTAACATAGATAACCATCCTAAGGCGGCGCAAGCGATTATTGTCTTAGGGGGCGGAACCAAAGACAATAAGCCGACTGATGCGGTAAAACTGCGGTTGGATAAAGCATCTGAAGTCATCAAACGTTTTGCAAACGCAGTTGTGATAACCAGTGGGGGTTTTGACGCGGGGGAGGATGTCAGTGAAGCCAAAGCGATGGCGGACTATTTACATGACACCTATGGCATCAGCTTGGCACATATTGCGCTTGAAGAACAAAGCACCAGTACCGAGCTTAACTTTGTCAATAGTAAAAAGATTTTAGCGCAGCAAGGGATTGCCTTAAATCAGCCGATAATCGCAGTCACCAGTGATTTTCACACCTTGCGCGCAAGCCTTATTGGCAAACGACAAGGATATACCAATTTACAGGTGGTCGGGTCTGAGACACCTTGGTATATCCGTCCAAATGTGTGGTTTCGCGAATACTTTGCTTTTATCAGCGGCTGGCTACTCGATGAGTATTAAGCCACCCACGTGCCATTTTGTAACGCCAATTGTTTATCCGCCAACTGTGCCAGTTGCCGGTCATGGGTGACCATCAATAGCGCGGTATTAAAATCTTTTTGTAGCTCTGATAGGATTTCAAATACTGCCTGTGCATTGGCGTAGTCTAAGTTCCCTGTGGGCTCATCTGCCAGTATCAACGAAGGCTTTGTCACCAGCGCCCTAGCAATCGCCACCCGTTGACGTTCGCCCCCAGATAACTCGCCTGGGCGATGGGTCAGCCGATGCCCCAGTCCTACTTTTTCCAATAATTCAATAGACTGTTGACGCGCTACTGCGATTGGCACTGCTTTTCGCATCAATAGCGGCATTGCCACATTTTCAATCGCAGTAAATTCCGCCAACAAATGGTGAAACTGATAAATAAAGCCCAAATATTGGTTACGAAGCTCACCGCGCTGGGTTTCATTCAAATCATTGATGCGTTGCCCATGTAGCCAAACCTCCCCACTGGTCGGCACATCTAAGCCACCCAAGATATGTAGTAAGGTACTTTTACCCGACCCGCTCGTGCCAACAATGGCGATGCGCTCGCCACTGTTAATACTGATATCCAAATGATTGAGCACATTCGTGGTGGTTTTACCATCTTGATAGGTCTTGGTGATATTTTTTCCTGTTAAAATCGCCGTCATGGCTCACTCCTATTCATAACGCAATGTTTGAGCCGGTTGAATGCTAGCTGCTCGGCGTGCTGGGTAAATGGTTGCCACAAAACTTATTACCAGCGAGGCCGCCACGATGATGGATACGTCTTTCCATTCAAGTTGTGACGGTAAATAGTTGACAAAATAGGCATCAAATAAATGTAACCCAAATAAACTATTGATGCCGCCTACCACATCGCTCACGGTCAACGCTAAAATCACGCCCAAAATAGTTCCCGCGATGGTACCAATCACCCCGATAAACAATCCTTGCACCATAAATACTTGGGTGATGAGCTTAGGCGACGCACCAAAGGTTTTTAAAATCGCAATGTCGGCCTTTTTATCAGTCACCAGCATCACCAAGGATGAGACAATGTTAAATGCAGCAACCAAAATAATCAAAAACAGCAATAACCCCACCATGGCTTTTTCCATTTGGATGGCACCAAATAAATTCCCATGCGTCGATGTCCAGTCACTAGGCATGAGCATATTGGGTGCAAGGCTCGCGGCTTGCTGAGCCACTTGTGGTGCGGCAAACAAATCCTTTAATTTCATGCGAATACCTTGCGCTCCCGCAGGCAGACGCAATAACGTAGCTGCATCATTCATCGGGATGAACGCCATAATATTGTTGACTTCAGGGCTGATGTCATACACCCCAGTGACGGTAAAACGCTTAAAACGCGGAATCACCCCAGCAGGCGATGGTGAGGCTTCTGGTAACACCAAGGTGACCATATCGCCTTGTTTCACCCCCAGTGAATCCGCCATTTGCTTGCCAATCACAATGTCAAATTGACCTGCTTTTAGACTATCGACACTACCACTCTCCATATGCTGGTGAATAATCGAGACTTTTTTCTCATAGCTTGGCTCAATACCTGTCACCATGATACCTGCGACTTGTCCATTCGCGGTGAGCATACCCTGTAATTGGATAAAAGGTGCGACGGCTTCAACTTTGGGGTTTTTTTGAATCGTTTGCGCTAGCGTCTGCCAATCTGGGATAATTTCACTGGCCGTGACGGTGGCTTGCGGCACCATCCCCAAAATACGACTCTTGAGTTCGCGGTCAAAGCCATTCATCACCGATAATACGGTAATGAGCACGGCGACGCCAAGCGTCAAACCCACCATTGAAATCAAAGAAATAAAAGAAATAAATCGGTTACTTCGCTCAGCACGGGTGTACCGTAATCCTAAAAACAAAGCCAACGGTCGAAACATAGCATTCCTAAAAATTATCACTATTTTGATGATACAAGCAGGCAAAGAAATAACTTATTTCAAAACTATTATTCAAGCCTGCTAAAAGCGTGTTAGTCTGACACATTTTTTTACCGTTTTGGCAAAAGTTTTTTTGCAATTTTGCTAAAAATTCGCAGAATCAAACATATCTGCGCAATAAATTGTGGATGTTTTAAGCAAAATAAGGTGAAAAAATTCTGCATGTCCCCATTAATATAGCAGAATTAAATTTCATCCCTGCTTAATCAAGGGTTAATCCATTGTTAACAGATAGGTTAATAGCTGATACTCGTTGATTTAATCGGGATGATTTGAAGGCTGATAGTAGCCTATTGATAGCTGATAATTTAATCATTAAAATTTTAATAAATATCGTGACAACTGTTTAGTTTATTAAGTTTGTTTGCAGCATAAGCCTGTTGTTACTGATAAACCTGTTGTTACTTAAAGGACGTCTTATGACCAATACTCACCAACCCCCTTCTTCAAATGTCCCCCATACGATTAGTCTAAACTGTGATCAAGCGGTTGGTCATGCAGATCACTGGTCATGTTTTACCAACAATATTCCCGATGATGTCCCAAATTGGTTGCAATCGCATATCGATACTGCCACCATGCCTACCCCACTAAAGACTACCAACGCCACGCCTTCGCATATTTTACTATCGGGTAATCAGCCGATTCATGTCAATCAAGTGATTGAAATTGATAGCAATCGCTCACCCAAACGTTTGATTAATGCGTTTCCTTGTGTCAATAGCCCGTATGGGCAATGGGTCACTATTGAAGGGGTCTATAAATGTGACAATCAGATAGAGGCGATTTTGCGCTTAAAAACTGATGACAATACCGTTCTATATGTGTTTGACCAGTATTATGCCATCAATGCGCACAACTATGAAAAAAATCACCGCTACTTAATCAATCTGAGTGCATTTGCTTACACCGTAAGCTTAAGTAACCGCTCAGAAACTATTGTGGTTGATGAGCCTGAAGCGATTCGCTATCACCGCGCTTTCAATGATATTTTGACCAAAAATAATAACGTTGCCCCAAAAGACCTTGAAGCCCAAATCGCCGCTTGGCAACCTAGCGAAAACGATTTGCCGCTGGAGCCAATTGAAATCAACGTCGGCCACATGTGTGCTTATTTATTTGGTGAAACCATCGGGCAACAAGATGAAGCCTGGTGTCAAGGTCAAATTATTGGCAAACAGACTGCCAGCTTTAACGGCGTCGAATTTGTATTGCTTGATGTGGTGATATTACGTGAAAGTCTTGATAATCCTGTTGTTATTCGTTTAGCGGTCAATGCCGATAACATCGACTCAACCATTCAAGTCAACGATTATATTCAAGCCAATATTTGGCTACAGGGGACTATTTTTATGGAAAACCAGAAAAAAGCAGCCACCAATTATCGAGCGTTTTAAGCCTTTCCCCTGTAAGATTATTGATTAATTTTCTTGAAGCCACTGCCGACTATGACAGTGGCTTTGTTATTTTGTAAATAAATGTAAATTTTGCGCGTTATTTTATTTAATTCATTGAATCGACTATAATTTTATATTATCGTAATTTGAAATGTTATTTTAATTAACTTTTACCCATTAACGTCATAAATTCTATAGCGGCTCAACCGTCTACGCAACATCATCCGCTAACGTTTATGAGTGTTATATCAGTTATTTTGGGAAGATGACCCATGCCAAATCAGTCGACTAAATCCGCAGTTTCTACTTCAAACGCTATCCAAGCCCAGACTGGATTGGTAAATCACAGCCCGCTCCCACTATCTGCTCAAACGACCTTAGCAGCCCAAGCCACCTTAGCCACTCAAACTAGCCCAGTCAATGGTCTGATGGTTTATACCGCAGCTTTGCTACTGTACCCCACCCAAGCACACGATAAAAAAAATCACCGAATATTATCGATGATTTTCTTTGTGCTCGGGGTGTTAGTGATATTTCGCTTAACACACGGATAAGGCTCGCAATATCCAAAATTATTTGTTCAGCCCGATTACACTTGTGTATTGGCTAAGATATCTTTGAAAAGCTGTTTTTGCTCAGCGCTTGGGCTTGCGGTTTGGATAGACATTAATTGTCCCATATCGCCCTCAACACGGATTTTGCCAGACATGAAGGCTTCCATCGCACGGTTCATATCCCGATCTAAAAAGATTGCTTTTAAGGTATCGGCATCAAGTTTTAAGGTGGTTAAAGCGCCATCTTTTGAACCTTGATGAATCGTCCCATCATAAAAAGCTGCATTGACTTCTTGATTGTCGCTATCTGTGACTTGTAAATTAATCGACATATTTTTAATCGCGGGTGGTAGATTTAGGTCACCTGCTTTGTTGGTTAATTCGTCAACTTTATCAAACCATTCTTGTGTTAAAATTTTAGCCATTTTAAATCCTCATTATCGTTGGTTGTATTGAAACTTGTGCATCTTACCGAGATTTTGTATGAATGACAATTTTCTAACGCATAATAAACCTATTTATAGCACAACTATAATGGCGATCGGTTAACCATTTTTAGCATTGTTACTAGATAATGTATGGGGTGTTAAAAAAATCCCCACAATTTACATGGTTTTTTTTATTTTTCATATTATAATGGTTGGTATGTAATTTTTTTTTGCGCTATGAACGTTACATTAGATGATATTTAGCAAAGATTAAGTTACAATACTTGGTGAGAATCGTGAGTTTGAGCCTATTTTACTGCTTGTAAATTTACTGTTTTGCGTCAAGATTTAGCCGCTAATTTCTTTAAAATTCATCGTGAAACTAGCCACTAAACAGTTAGCCTATCTTATAAAAAAATAACTAGTGCCAACGCCTCTGACCTGATAGTTTTATTGACAGGCACAAAGGAGATTTCTGCTTAAACTTGTTGATAATATAGGCTGTAAAGGAAATCATCGAATGAATTTACAAAACACAGCAATACCTATTAGCGATGATTATGAAGTGGACATCATTAAGTTGTTCTCAATCATGGCGGTAGTATATGGTATTATCGGTATGGCAATTGGGGTGTTCATTGCATCACAATTGGCATGGCCTGCCCTCAATTTTGGTATCCCTTGGCTAACATTTAGCCACTTGCGTCCATTGCACACCAACGCGGTGATTTTTGCATTTGGTGGTTGTGCGTTATTCGCAACTTCATATTATATCGTTCAAAGAACGTGTAAAACGCGTTTATTCGCACCTTATCTAGCCTGGTTCACCTTTTGGGGATGGAATCTTGTTATTGTTGGCGCAATTATTACCCTACCCTTGGGTTTAACCTCAGCGAAAGAATATGCTGAGCTTGAATGGCCCATTGATATTTTAATTGCCGTGGTGTGGATATCTTATGCTATTGTGTTTTTTGGTACGTTATTGAAACGCAAAACCTCGCATATCTATGTTGCTAACTGGTTCTTTGCTGCATTTATTTTGACCATTGCATTGCTCCATATTGTCAATAGTATGTCAATCCCTCTGAGCTTTTGGAAGTCATATTCCTTGTTTGGCGGTGCGACTGACGCTATGGTGCAATGGTGGTATGGTCACAACGCCGTAGGTTTTTACTTAACAGCCGCGTTTTTGGGTATGATGTATTACTTTGTACCTGTACAAATCGGTCGTCCTGTTTACTCCTATCGTTTATCTATTATCCACTTCTGGGCGTTAATTGCGTCTTATATGTGGGCGGGTGGTCACCATCTTCATTATTCAGCACTCCCTGACTGGGCACAGTCTTTAGGTATGGTATTCTCAATCATTTTATTTGCGCCTTCATGGGGCGGTATGATTAATGGTGTACTTACCTTATCGGGCAGTTGGGATAAACTTCGCACAGACCCTATTATTCGTTTCTTGATTGTTGCACTGTCATTCTATGCGATGTCAACGTTTGAAGGTCCGATGATGTCAATCAAAACCGTCAATGCGTTATCCCACAATACTGACTGGACCGTTGGTCACGTGCATTCTGGTGCGTTAGGCTGGGTTGGTATGATTACGGTTGGTTCATTATATGTGTTGATTCCACGTATTTGGAACAAACAAAAAATGTATTCAACTGATTTGATCACCACGCACTTTTGGCTGGCTACCGCAGGTACTATTTTCTACATCGTATCGCTTTGGATTTCAGGTATTGGTCAAGGTATGATGTGGCGTGCTACAAATCCAGATGGAACGTTGGTGTATAGTTTCGTTGATACTGTCTTGTTCTCGCACTATCCTTACATTGGTCGTGCATTTGGTGGTTTATTGTATGTCACAGGTATGGTCGTCATGGCTTACAACGTCTATAAAACTATCACGATGCCAAGCACTAAAACTGTTGAAGTAGCGGATACCACTACAACTGTAGTAGAAACTGCTACCGCAAAACAGATTTAAGGAGAGACTCATGCAAATCAATCATGAAATTATTGAAAAAAACACGGGTCTTTTAGTTATCCTAATCGTTGTAGCTATTAGTTTTGCGACTTTGGTAGAAATCGTGCCATTGATTTATACCAAAGAAGTTAACCAACCTTTGCCCAATATGAAGCCATGGACTGCCCTTGAATTAGAAGGTCGTGATATTTATATTCGTGAAGGCTGTCACGTCTGTCATACCCAAATGGTTCGTCCTCTTCGGGCTGAAGTAGAACGTTATGGACCTTATTCGCGCGCTGCTGAATCCGCTTGGGATCATCCCTTCTTATGGGGGTCCAAACGTACTGGACCTGATCTTGCGCGTGTCGGCGGACGCTATTCTGATGACTGGCAACGTGAACACTTGATTAACCCACAATCCTTGGTACCTGAATCTGTGATGCCATCATTTGCTTGGTTAGCAAAAAATGACGTTAACCCTGAAGAAGTACAAGCAAAAATGCGTCTATTCCGCGACCATTTCGGTGTGCCTTATAGCGATGCTGATATTGCAGGTGCACCTGATGCGGTACAAGGTAAAACTGAGCTTGATGCCGTTGTTGCATATTTACAACAACTGGGCACTGCAATGAAAGGTCAACGTTAATGTTGGGCACATTACACAGTATCGCAACGGTCGCAGCGTTTATCGCTTTTATTGCGATTGTTTGGTGGGCTTACTCGCCAAAGAATCGCAAACGATTTGAAGAAGATGCAAAACTTGCGTTAGATGACGAAGACCTAACAGGTGCATCACAACGCAATAAGGATAAAAAATGAGTGGATTTTGGAGTTTTTGGATAACCCTATTTTCCATCGCTTGTTGGGCTTGGATTTTGTGCTGGTTAGTCGGTGTATTGGGTTATCGCCCAAAAATGTCGGATGACGGTACCACAGGCCATGAATACGATGGTATCCAAGAGTTTGACCGTCCATTACCAAAATGGTGGTTAGTAATCTTTTGGGGTTCATTAGCTTGGGCACTACTATACATGCTATTGTTCCCATCAGTAATGCCAGGCTCATGGAAAGGTATCACTACGGTAAAAGTAGATGGTCAAGATGTTCCTTGGACCAGTGCTAATGAATTAGCATCCGATCTTGAGCGCAATAATGCCGTATTTACTGGTACGTTCAATGATAAAATCTTAAAAGACAAAGCGGTAACTGCACAAATTGATAGCCTTGCTAAATTACAAGCACAGCAAGCTAAAAATGCAGAACCCAATGCCGAATTAAAATCGCAGATTGATAAAGGTATTGTAGGGCTGGCACCTGCCGTTCTAAAACTTTCTCAAGATCCGCAAGCGATTAAAATTGGTCAGCGTTTGTTTTTACAAAACTGTTCAGTGTGTCACGGCTCACAAGCGCATGGTGCACCGGGTTATCCAAACTTGACGGACAATGACTGGATTTATGGCGGTACACCCGATAAAATCTTGTTAACCCTTAATCATGGTCGCGTCGGTGGTATGCCAGCTTGGAAAGCGCAGATTGGTGAAGACGGTGTTCGCGCTGCAGCTGAATATGTACTATCACTATCACCCGGTCATGGTTCAAAAGAAAATGGTCAGTTGAACCAAACTTTGGTTAATCAAGGTAAGGCTATTTTTGATACCAACTGTGCAGTATGTCACGGTAAAGATGGTAAAGGTAACCATGATGTCGGTGCGGTGAATCTTACGGATGACACTTGGTTATATGGTGGCGACCGTGAAACGGTTCGTACGACGTTACGTAATGGTCGTGCCGGTGTAATGCCACATTGGGATACCAAACTGGGTAACGAGCGTATTATGTTATTAGCAGCGTATGTATATTCATTAAGCGATCACAAACAAGATGCTTCTGTGATGACGCCAACCACTGTTGTTAATAAAGAACGTGGTGCAGCCTCTACCCCAGTTGAAACTGCAAGTGCAGTAAAATCTGCGGTTGCTAGCGCGGTAAAATAATTTTTACCCGCCACTTAAAAAAGCGAGTTTTAGTTACTCGCTTTTTTATTGGGGATAGACTTGTCCCTCTTTACTTGCTTAGTTTTTCACTTGGCTAGTTTTTCAAAGGCAGTTTCATCAAAACCAATGATTAACTCATTGTCTGAGACAACAATCGGGCGCTTAATTATACTTGGCTGCGCTATCATCATATATAACGCGGCATCCACATCTTGCTTTATTTGGGCTTTTTGCGCATCGCTAAGGTTGCGGTAGGTTGTGCCTTTGGTATTCATGATTTTGTCGATACCAACTGTTTCGACCCAATGGGCTAATGTCGGTTTATTTATCGCCTGTTTTTTGTAGTCAAAAAATTCATACTCCAAACCCAGTGCAGTTAATTTATCAAACGCCTTTTTCATGGTGCTACAGTTTTTGATACCGTAGATAGTGATGCTCATATTGGCTCCTTTTTTTATCGCAATTTTTACGGTTTTAGGCTATGCTATGGGGCTTAATATACCTTCCCATTCAAATACTGCAAATTCAGACCATTATGAGTAATTCAGCTTTAACCAGTCAATACCAACCCCAAGTTATCGAGCCTGCCCAACAACAAAAATGGGAACAGCAAAATCGCTATCAAGTGAACAATGCCGCATCAGATAAGCCATCACGTTATTTGCTGTCTATGTTTCCTTACCCGAGTGGTAAACTACATATGGGGCACGTGCGCAACTACACGATTAGTGATGTGTTGAGTCGTTACTATCGGTTAAAAGGTTATGAAGTGTTGCAGCCAATGGGCTGGGATGCGTTTGGTATGCCTGCAGAAAATGCGGCGATTGCCAACGCTGTTGCCCCTGCTGCGTGGACATTTTCAAACATTGACAATATGCGCGCACAGCTCAAATCATTAGGACTATCGATTGACTGGTCACGTGAATTTGCCACTTGTACGCCAGAATACTACAAGTGGGAACAATGGCTATTTGTACAACTGTTCAAAAAAGGCTTGGTATACAAAAAACTCTCAACGGTGAATTGGGACCCTGTTGATAATACCGTCCTCGCCAATGAGCAAGTGGTGGATGGTCGCGGTTGGCGCTCAGGTGCGCTAATTGAAAAACGCGAAATCCCCATGTACTACTTTAATATCACCGCCTATGCAGACGAGCTGTTAAATGATTTGGATAAGCTAGAAGGTCATTGGCCACAACAAGTGATTACCATGCAGCGCAACTGGATTGGTCGCTCTGAAGGCATGGAAATTCATTTTCCCTATACCTTAAATGGTGAAGAAAAAACCCTAGATGTATTCACTACCCGCCCAGATACCTTAATGGGCGTGACTTATGTATCGGTGGCAGCTGAGCATCCACTAGCAAAACACGCGGCCGCGACAAATCCTGCCCTACAAAGCTTTATTGAAGCCTGCAAAAAAGGCTCAGTTGCCGAGGCAGACTTAGCCAAAGCTGAAAAAATGGGTATGGACACGGGTCTAACTGTCACCCATCCGTTGACCGGTGAGCAAGTGCCTGTTTGGGTCGCTAACTACGTCTTAATGAGCTACGGTTCTGGCGCTGTCATGGCAGTCCCTGCACATGATGAACGCGACTTTGAATTTGCCAATAAATACCAGTTACCTATAAAGCAAGTGATTGACCTAGAAGAACCCCACAAGCAAGGTCAACAGTTTGATGCGACGACTTGGCAAGACTGGTATGGCGATAAGCAAAATGGCGTGGCTATTAACTCGGGCGAGTTAGACGGTTTAAATTTTAAACAAGCCTTTGACAACATTTTAACCCAACTTGAGCCAAAAGGCTTGGGTAAAAAAACCATCAATTATCGGCTACGCGATTGGGGAGTATCTCGCCAGCGTTATTGGGGTTGCCCAATTCCGGTTATCAACTGTGCCGACTGCGGTACAGTACCTGTTCCTGAAAGTCAGCTGCCTGTGGTATTACCTTTAGATGTGGTGCCCGATGGACGTGGCAATCCGCTCAACAACCTTGCTTCATTTACCGATGTCAACTGTCCATGCTGCGGCAAACCTGCCAAACGTGAAACCGATACCTTTGATACTTTTGTAGAATCAAGCTGGTATTACGCGCGTTTTGCCTCACCCAATTATACCGATGGGATGATTAATAAAGTCGCAGCCGATAAATGGCTACCTGTGGATCAATATGTAGGCGGTGTTGAGCACGCCGTGTTACACTTACTGTATGCGCGTTTTTTCCATAAACTTATGCGTGATGAAGGCTTGGTGCAGGGTGATGAACCTTTTGCTAATTTACTCACTCAAGGCATGGTCTTGGCGGGTACTTATCTTCGCGAAAATGCCGATGGTAGCAAATCCTATTACTTTCCAGAAGAAGTTGATATCCGCTACAACGACAAAGGTCAGCCCATCGAAGCGACCTTAAAAGCCGATGGTCAGCCTGTCAAAATTGGCAAAATCGAAAAAATGTCGAAGTCAAAAAACAATGGTGTCGACCCACAAGCGACCATTGATCAATATGGCGCAGATACGGTTCGACTTTACACCATGTTTACCGCGCCTGTCGACCAGACGCTTGAGTGGATTGACGATGGGCTAAAAGGTCCGTATAACTTTTTGAAAAAAGTATGGCGTTATACTATCGAGCATGCCGAAACATTGGCACAACAATCTTTAACCGCAGCAACCTTATCGGTAACTGATACCCAGTCGCTTAGTAAAGCCGCTAAAAATCTACGCCGTAAAACACATGATACGATCGGCAAATTAGATGACGCGTTTGGCAAAAACTTGGCGCTCAATACGCCTGTGTCATTTTTAATGGAATTGTCGAACGAACTCACTGCATTTGAGATCGCTTCTGATAGCGATTTGGCGGTAGCCAATGAAGCACTCATAACATTATTGACCTTGCTCACTATGTACGCGCCGCACATGGCAGAAGTCCTACTTGAGCAGTTAGGGATTGATGTGATGACACTAACCTATCCAACCGTTGATACTTCAGCCTTGGTACAAGACACTATTACCATGGTGGTGCAAGTCAACGGCAAAATCCGTGGTCAAATGGAGGTGGCGCCAAACAGTGACAGCGATTGGTTAAAAGCCGAAGCCAAACAACTCGACAGCGTCGCTAAATTTATCACCGGCGATATCGTCAAAGAAATCGTGGTTCCCAATAAACTGGTCAATATTGTGGTAAAAGCCTAATTGACCACCAGGGCTTATTGGCAACCTAAGCCCTTTTTGACCTTAAAGCTTTATCTTGACGCTTTATAATAAAGCGTTATCACAAGCAATACCGATAATCATAGACAGGTAACTATATGAATAAGCCATTTCTTCGTATCCTCCTAAGCAGTGTGTTACTGACGCAGCTACCTGCCTGTGGTTTTCATCTACGCGGGTATGATGCGCCCATGTCACAGAATATTCCAACTACTGAGCTGATTTTTAACAACACGCCTGAAGCCTATGCGGTTAAAAATTCGTTAAAAAAACAACTCGACCAGCTAAGCATCCACACCCAAGATAGGGTGATTGATAACAAGGCAACCAACCAATCAAATACCGCCTTTCGTGCCAGTATTGAAGTCAAAAACATTCGCCTGCAAAACTACCAGCTACGCGGTATTTTGACCGAAATTCGTATGGTGCTAAGCGCAGACGTAAGCTATCGCGCCATTGAAAATGGTCAACCCCGCACGCTGACCAATACGATTCAAGTACAGCGCAGCTATCAGTATGACCAAGGCGTGGTAGCCACTGACAATCCCCAAGCTGAGCAAATTAAAGTATGGTTGTATGACAACCTAGCGCAGCGTATTGCTGACCAATATGTCGCCCTAAGCCTTCCTAAAATCACCAAAGTGCCTACCGCAACCACCCCCTAACCCTACCTAACCTAATTGATAACACGCTGATGCAGTACAATTTTTTAAATGCCTTTCAATATCTCAAAAATAGGCAAGACCCCGCCACTGGCCTGTGGCTAATGCATGGCGATGAAGATTTGCTGTCACAGTGGCTGATAGAAAAAATGTCGCCTAATTGGCGGCAGCATAATATGGCAGTTTCGCGCATGGATATTACCAGCGCCAAATCATGGCAAGCGGTTTTGGCAGAGCTGAACAGTCTGTCACTCTTTGACGACAACAAAGCCATTATCGTTCATGGTAATCATAAACCCGATAAAGAGGCGTTAACAGAATTAGCGCAATTTGCGACGAGCAATTCGAGCAATTGCTTAGTCATTATCAGTGATAAATACGATAAAAAAAGCCAAAGCAGTGCGTTTTTTTTGCTTTGCGATAAATTTGGTCAGGTCATTGAATGCCATCTTTATCAAGAGCAGCAACGCGAACAACTGCTACAGCAACACGCCCAAGATTTTGGGCTCGAACTCACCAAGCCCGCTTGGCAAATACTGATGGCACAAACTCAGCATAATTTGCTGGCGGCTTACCAAAGTCTGTGGCGACTCTCCTATCTCTATGCTACAACAGATGCGAATCCCTCTACCCATTTTGTGACCATCGATGAGTCTCAGCTGTTTGATGGGTTGGTGAGTCAATCTATGTTTACCACCTTTGATTTATCGGATGCCATGTTGGCAGGTGATACTGCGCAGGTTGCAAAAATCTTGCAGCAACTCAAAGCCAGTGAAGAACCAGAGAGTCTAGTGTTATGGATGATAGCCAAAGACATGCGCAATATTTTAAGCTTGCAATCAGGGGCAAGTTATCAAAGCCTCGGCATTTGGCAAAGCAAGCAACAGCTGTATAGTAAAGCGCTGCATCGTCATTCCCATGACGCTACCCGAAACTGGTCGGACGCACTGTACCTAGCCGACCAAGCCATCAAAGGTCTGCTGCAACAACCGGCTTGGGAGCTGCTCTACCAACTCGCTTTTCGTCTAGCGGGTCAACCATTATTTCACTAGTTGCTTTAAAAGTTACTTTAAAAGTTGCTTTTAAAAATGCTCCGCAACCTTTGCAATCTTTGCAACCCTTCAAACAACCCGACCATCAAAACACCATACAATCCACTACCCTCAAATTTTTAATGCGTTTTTCCTACTCATAACATTTATTTTATAATCCAGCAAGATTATGTGGTCATAATTAAAAATCCTTTCGGCTTACCTGTTTTTATTGCAATTTATTCTCATTTAGCTTTTAATGCTTCCTATTAAAAACTTTGTTTGTTTACTTTTAATTTTTTTTCAATTGTTTATCCTTTGATAAGGCTTGGCACGATGACCGCTACCCAGAAAAAATGGCTCAAATGGGCAATCTTAAGTTTGATCGTTATTTCGCTGGCAGCGTTAGCTTATTGGTACTTTAAACCCAAACCCCAAAAACCCAATTACATCACCGCCAATGTCGAACGTAGCGATATTGAAAACAGTGTGATGTCCACGGGCAAAATTGAAGGCATTAAACAAGTGGATGTTGGCGCTCAGGTGTCAGGGGAAGTGACAAAATTGTATGTTGAAGTGGGTGATACGGTCAAAAAAGGCGATGTTATTGCTCAAATTGACCCAGTTACCCTGCAAAATACCTTAACCACGCAGCAAGCTACCTTACAGCAAAGCAAAGCAAATTTGGAAAGTACCAAGGCCGCGTATCAGACCAAACAAGCCGCGCTTGCCACAGCGCGAGCCGACTTGAAAGGTAAAATAGCAACCTTGCAACAATCGCAAACAGAATACAATCGCCTAAAATCCTTGCTTGCCATGAATGCCATCTCCAAACAAGAGCTGGAGCAAGCGGATACCGCTGTCAAAACAGCCCAAGCCAATGTAGACAGCGCCAAAGAAGCGATTGCGACTGCCCAAGCAAATATTGCCTCATCGCAAGCCGATATTGTGAGTGCACAACAAACCATAAAAAAATCGCAAACGGACGTCAATACGGCTGAAAAAAATCTTGGATATAGCCAAATTGTTGCCCCGATGTCAGGCACGGTGATTTCTATTACCACCAAACAAGGGCAAACAGTAAACGCCAATCAATCAGCCCCCACCATTGTGACATTGGCAGATTTGAGCAGTGTGCGCGTGAAAGCCAAAATATCAGAAGCCGATGTCGTTAACCTCAAAGTAGGGTTGCCTGTTTATTTCAATATCATTGGACGCCCAGATAAGAAATACCAAGCCACGCTGTCGACCATTGGACCTGCTCCAGATGGCACTACCGCCAGTGATTCATCAGCGTCAACGGATTCGGCGATTTATTACATTGGTTATTTTACTGTCCCCAATCCCGATGGCGCGCTACGTATCAACATGACAGCGCAAGTCTATATTGTTGAAAATAAAGTCAGTAATGTGCTTAGCGTACCCGCTGCAGCAATCAAAACTGACCCAAAAATGGGCAGTTATGTTGAAGTCGTACAAGCCGATGGTACTACCAAAAAACAAGCGGTCAAAACAGGTGTCACCAATCGTATTACCACCCAAATTCTTAGCGGCGTCAACCAAGGTGATAAGGTAGTTGTGGGGCAAGCAACGGTGAGTAAATCAAGTTCATCGTCTAAAAATAACGGTCGTCCGCCGATGATGTAATCATCGGTAGATGATAACCCTAGATTGTAAACGTTGATTGTAACCTATGACGCATGCTAACCCTATGACGCATGCTAACTGTGAGACACACGGCTGATGATAACGCAAGACACCAAACAACCTATTATGGAAGTGAAGGATTTAATCCGCGAGTTCCCTGCAGGTGATGAAAAAATTCGGGTTTTACATGGGATTGACTTGACCATTTACGAAGGCGAAATGGTGGCAATTATCGGTCAATCAGGCTCGGGTAAATCCACCTTAATGAACATCTTAGGCTGCTTAGATCAGGCGACTGCGGGCAGTTACCACATCTATGGCAAAGCGGTGGACAAACTTACCGCAGACGAACTTGCCGAGCTTCGCCGTGAGCATTTTGGGTTTATTTTTCAGCGCTATCATTTACTCGGTGACATCAATGCCCAAGACAATGTCGCTGTCCCTGCTGTATATGCAGGAATGCCGGTGCGGCAACGCGAAGCGCGCGCCACCCAATTGTTAGACGACTTAGGTCTTGCGGCAAAAACCCAAAATCGCCCTAGCCAACTCTCCGGTGGTCAACAACAGCGTGTATCTATTGCTCGTGCGTTAATGAATGGTGGCGACATTATCCTGGCTGATGAACCGACTGGGGCATTAGATAGCCAATCGGGTAAAGACGTGATGGCAATTTTGAGAAATCTAAATAGCCAAGGTCATACCATCATTATGGTGACTCACGATCCTTCTATCGCTGCCCAAGCCGAACGCGTGATCGAAATCAAAGACGGACAGATTCTTAAAGATTATTATACCGATAATAGAGTTGATAAAACCACTGAAGTTCAACACCTAAATTTTGCCAAAAAATCTGGTGTTACCGCGTTTTTGGACCGCTTATCTGAAGCCTTTAAGATGTCGGTTTTGGCGATGAAAGCCCATAAAATGCGGACATTGTTAACCATGCTAGGTATTATTATCGGTATTGCCTCTGTGGTATCGGTAGTGGGTCTAGGGCAAGGTTCTCAACAAAAAATTCTCAATGATATCAGCTCCTTAGGCACCAATACTTTAACCATACGAGATGGCTATAAATTTGGTGACCCTCGCCGCAAATACCATGATGACAACTTGACAGATGCCGATGCCAATGCTGTCGCAGAACAGCCTTATGTGCAAAGCGTCAGTCCACAAGTCAGCAGCAATAGCGCCACCGCCCGTTACCGCGAGACAGAAGCTTCTGTGAATGTCAGTGGCGTGGGCAAAGATTATCTAACGGTGAAAGGGGAAAAACTCGCGCTTGGGCAAACCTTTAATGACAATAGTATTACCTCGATGACCCAAGATGTGATTATTGATGATAATGCAAAAACCACCTTTTTTGCCAATGTCAGCGACCCCATTGGTGAAGTGATGTTGGTGGGTAGTGTGCCCGCTCGTGTCATCGGTGTGCTGCAGCCATCTGAGCAAGCTTTTGGTCCAAGTTCAGACACCCCTACCCTATATATGCCTTATACCACTGTAATGCGTAGAATGCTTGGTACTAGTCATGTAGATAGTTTTATTGTGCTACTAAAAAACACTATCTCGTCTAGTGCCGCTGAGCAAGCCGTTTCTGATTTGATAGAGCAGCGACACGGCACCGATGACTTTCGTATTCAAAACTCCGATTCAATCCGTCAGACGATTGAATCCACCACAGGTACGATGACATTACTGGTTTCGTCGATAGCCATTATTTCTTTGATTGTTGGGGGTATTGGCGTTATGAATATCATGCTCGTCTCAGTCACCGAGCGTACCAGTGAAATTGGTGTGCGCATGGCAGTGGGCGCAAGACAATCTGATATCATGCAGCAGTTTTTGATAGAAGCGATTTTGGTGTGTATCTTGGGCGGGATTTTAGGTATTAGCCTAGCGTTTGCCATCGGCGCTTTAATTAACAAATTTGCAGGGGGTAATTTCCAAGTGGTGTATTCAACCACTTCCATTGTAGCGGCGGTGGTGTGTTCCACTCTCATTGGTGTGGTTTTTGGATTTATTCCCGCGCGCAATGCCGCCAAACTCAATCCTGTTGATGCCTTATCGGGTGGTGAATAATCAGGTGGTGAATAAAAGTTTTATCACCTGATTAATCAACATCTAGCCAATCAAGATTCATTTAATTAAACAAGATTCATTTAATTAAAGCTGGATAAGTTAAAGATTAAAGGGGTGAAAACCTATCATAAGTCGATAAATTTACGTCTCTATTTTGATGCAAATCCTTAGTTAAAAAAATTGTGCAAAAAGGCTTGCAAACCAAGATTTAATGCGTATAATATGCACTCACTTAACGGCAATAGCCAAAATAAAAACGTGAAAATCGTTTTGTATTGCCTTAAAAGTTTTGGATCGTTAGCTCAGTTGGTAGAGCAGTGGACTTTTAATCCATTGGTCCCGCGTTCGAGTCGCGGACGATCCACCATATTTTGAAAGTTTGACAATGTCGTTTTATGAATTTGACTTGTGAAATCAAAATTGTTTTGCAATTTTTTAATGCTTTAGCAAATCATAGATTTGCTCTTGCGAAGCTAAAAACGTCTCCCAGACGTTTTCTTAACGCTTCTCAGGATCGTTAGCTCAGTTGGTAGAGCAGTGGACTTTTAATCCATTGGTCCCGCGTTCGAGTCGCGGACGATCCACCATATCCAAAGCCCTTATCGAATTGATAAGGGCTTTTTTTATACCTTTGATTTTTAGCGCTATAATTTAGGTTATACAAATAAAAATTAACTACTCTACTTCAACGCATCTTTGATTGCATTAAATAGCTGGCTTAACGTTTAGCAAAGAAAAAAGCCAAACCTTGAATGGTTTGGCTTTTAACAGCATCGATATCGGATGCTGTCGAGATAGGCTATGACTTTTAGTGTAGCTTATTTTTGGTATGGGTAGTTAGGTGATGTACTTAATACATAGCCTGTTGCACCACCTGCGGCTGCACCGATTGCTGCGGCTTTACCGATGTCGCTACGGTCGCCATCTGATTTTGCCAGTGCACCTAATGCTGCACCCGCTACCGCGCCTTGCATCGCCGCGCGAGAAGAGCCTTGGGTAGTAACGCGGTTGCCATAGGCATCAGTGGTAGCACACGCTGTCAATGCCGTTGAACCAACAAGTGTTGCAAGTACCGCAAGTGTTTTAAGTGATTTCATACTTTTCTCCAGTAAGGTTTCCATTTGCTAAAATCTTAGGTGTTTTTAGCAACTTACGGAAGTTATATTAGCGTAATTTTTTCACCTTATTGTTATGAATAAAGACTGATTTATACGTGTTTTGTAAGTAACCTTGCTATAATTTGGGCAGCGAATAACTTACTGAAGGTTGCGTTAATTTTTTCTACAATACCGAGCATATATTAGGCATGATAAGTGTTTAATAAATCGGTGAATTGCGCTTCAGAGACCACTTTTACCCCCAGTTTTTCGGCATTGGCAAGTTTACTACCCGCTTTTTCGCCTGCGAGCAGTGCGGTGGTCTTGGCAGAAACGCTGCCTGAGACTTTTGCCCCTAATGCTTGCAGCTTGGCTTTGGCTTCATCGCGTCCCATGCCTTCAAGGGTGCCTGTAATGACCCAACTTTGACCTTTAAGCGGCTGATTGCCTTCAGGCACTTGACTGACAGGCTGCCAATGGATACCGGCTTGTAATAATCGATTGATGACTTCGATATTGTGCTCGGCACGAAAAAACTCAAAAATCGAGTCTGCGGTTTTTTCACCGACATCGGGGGTTTTTTGTAAGGCTTCAATACTCGCTGCCATGAGCGGCTGCAAGTCGCCAAATTGCATGGCTAAATTCATTGCCGTGCTCTCTCCTACGCCGCCAATACCTAAGGCAAAGATAAACCGCGGCAAGGTCGTATCTTTACTTTTTTCAATGGCAGCCAGCATATTTTCAACAGATTTTTCGCCCAATTTTTCAAGGTTGATGAGCGCATCGCGGTGATTGTTAAGCGCATAAATATCTGCGACATTTTTAACAATACCCTGCTCAAAAAAATTAATCAACCAGCGTTCACCGAGCCCGTCGATATCCATCGCTTTACGACTGACAAAATGAATCAGTGCTTCTTGTTGCTGGGCTGGGCAAAATAACCCCCCTGTACATCGTGCCAGCGCTTCGCCTTCTGGCATGATAACGGGTGAATCACACACCGGGCAATGCGTCGGTAGGCTCACCACTTGGGCATTGGCGGGGCGCTCGTCCGTCCAAACGCGCGTAACTTTGGGTATGACATCACCGGCACGGTGTACGCTGACCATGTCCCCTGCTCGGATGTCTAAACGCTGAATTTCACCGATATTATGCAGAGTCACATTGCTGACAGTGACGCCACCGACATTGACAGGTTCAAGCTTACCCACGGGCGTCAACTGACCTGTGCGCCCTACTTGCCATTCAATCGCATTTAGGCGGGTCATCACAGTTTGGGCAGGGAATTTATAGGCGGTTGCCCAGCGTGGCTCACGGCTTAGAAAGCCCAGTTGCTCTTGCAAGGCTAAACTATTGACCTTAATCACCGTGCCATCAATTTCAAAGGGTAAGCGACTGCGTTTCTCAATCACTGATTGATAATACGCTTGTAGCTGCTCGGCTGTTTGCACGATTTTGATATCGCTAATGCTAAAACCCAACGCTTGTAGCCAAAAAAGCGCATCAGATTGGGTGGTAATCTCAGCGGGCAAGCCTTGATTGACGGAATAGGCATAAAACGCCAGCGGACGACTTTTGGCGATATTGGGGTCAAGTTGGCGCAAACTCCCTGCGGCGGCATTACGCGGATTGGCAAAGGTTTTCTCCCCTTTCGCCTGTGCATCCCGGTTGAGCTTGGCAAACCCTGCTTTGGGCATGAGTACTTCGCCGCGCACTTCTAGCCGCGGTATATCAATCGCCAGCTGTAGGGGTAGATTTCGAATAGTACGCACGTTTTGGGTAATATCTTCGCCCGTTTGACCATCGCCGCGCGTGACCGCTTGGATCAACTGCCCGTTTTGGTACAACAATGAAACCGCAAGCCCATCAAGTTTGAGCTCGACTTCATATTCGGGGTTTTGCTGATGGTCTGCCAAACGGTCATTGACCCGCCGCATAAAGTTCTGTAAATCATCAAAGTTAAATAAATTACCCAGTGACAGCATGGGTATTTGGTGGGTGACTTGGGTAAAAAACGGCAACGGCTTGTCGCCTACTTGGTTAGTAGGGCTATCGCTTTGTACCAATTCAGGATGCGCGGTTTCTAACGCCACCAGTTCTTGGCGAAGTTGGTCGTATTCGCTATCTTCTAACAGCGGATTATCTAAGACGTAGTAAGCGTGGTTATGTTGTTTTAGCTGTGCGATGAGTTTGCGCATTTGCGCAGTAATAGGGGCTGTGTTCATAATGATTATGATTTAAAAAAGATAACAGATATTTTACAACAAAGTGATGGTTTACTTGGTCAATTTTTTCAGTCATCAGGTCAGTCAAAACAATAAATATTTTGACCATAAAACTTTTGAGAATAAAACTTTTAACCATAAAAAAAGGCACTCGCGAGGAGTACCTTATTTCATTTTAAGAAAATCTATCGACCAAAATTAATAGCAAGCTCGCGCATGGCTTGGGTGTTTTCTTTGTTAATCGGCTCACCTGTGTCATCATATACTGTGGCATTTAAGTCATTGGCAAGCAATCCTGCGATACTCATCATGCTATCAAAGCCTTGAACAGGGCGTGGGTGTGGTAGCGATAAAAATAATACCAAGCCTTTCATGGTTTGCGTCGGTAGTCGATTGAGATCGAAAGGTGAAATACCCTCATTGTCAATCATCATCAGACTAAACCACAATAAGCCTGTCCCGTCTTTGTTTTCGTAGCGGTGGAACATATTCATCGCACCAAACTTCAAGCCATACTTGTCAATCAGCTCTAACAGATAATCGCCTTTAATGTCGACAAACTGTTGATTAGGAAAAATACTGATGTTGATATTTTGAATCGCGTTGTTGAGTGGGCTGTTTTGTTCTTCGTCAATTTGCGCTTGGATATGGGTGTCCAAAATTGGGCTATTATCAGTAAAGCTGTCATTTTTTAGCTGATTTTCATCGAAAGTATGCACAACAGGGGTGATAGTCTCTGTGGCATTGGCGAGCATGCTAAAAGCGTCGTTTTCGTTTTCCACAAATGTATGGGTTTCTGCCAATAATTTATCATTGGCAGATTTAGTGGCATTGGCAAAACCGCCATTGGCTGGATAGTTATCTAGGTGCAACTCGGTATCGTCCGCGCTTAGCTTTACTTCGCCTTTAGGATTGTCGGGTGTGATTTCCGCTTTAAACAACTGGCTTTCTTGGGGCTCAGGACGCTGATGGCGTGGAATAATAGGTAGACCATCTTTGTCATGTTCAATCGCGTCAGTCGCTAATACATCTTGGTTTTTTTGACGAATGGATTTTAGTAGCGTGTAAATACCCCAAACGATAGCAACAACCGCAAGAATGATAAGAATAAGCTGAGTGATAGACATAAACAACGACCTTTGAGAAAGACGATAACGACCCTGTTTGTAGTGTAAAAATTTTTACATCGGTATTTTTGCCGTTATACTATCATGACTTCATAAAATCAGCTAGAAAAAACCGTGGCGAGGCTTGACTTTTTGCGTATTTGACAGGTGAAAATCGCTTATGCCAAATAAGCCTCCACCTCCCCCATATCCACACTGACCAACTTGGACACCCCCGCCGTTGGCATGGTCACACCTTTGAGCTCATCGGCAATTTGCATGGCAAGTTTGTTATGACTGATAAAAACAAACTGTACGTCTTTGGCAAGCTGCTCAATTAAGCGGGTAAAGCGCGTGACATTGGCATCATCAAGCGGCGCATCGACTTCATCGAGCACACAAAATGGCGCGGGCTGCTGTTTAAAAATCGCAAAGATTAAACTTAGCGCCGTTAAGGTTTTCTCACCGCCCGATAACAGGGCCAGCCGGCTGTTCTTTTTGCCTTTCGGCTGTGCCATAAGCTCTAGCCCTGACTGCCAGCCTTTGCCGCTGCCATCTTTGTCATTGGTATGGTCTGATAACACTAGCTGCGCTTGCCCGCCGCCGAACACTTGGGTAAATAGCTTGTTAAGTTCGATATTGACTTGGGTCAACATCTCCATAAAAAGCTGTTTGGTTTGACTGTCAATCTGCTGGATAGCAAGTTGCAATTTTTCAATGCTTGCGGTCAAATCCGAGATTTGCTCAGCAAGGGGCGCTAAGCGGCTGTTCACTTCGCTGAGCTCGGCTACCGCGGCATGATTGACTGCCCCAAGATTAAGCACTTGTGATGCTAACTGCTCGAGTTGTCGTTGTAGTTGCTCGCGTTTGCTGCTACCCAGTAACTCAATGTCGTCAGTTTTTGGCACGGCGATTTTGCGACTAGTCAATTGCTCACTAATCAATGCGACGTTTTGTTTTGCTAGTGCCCATGCGGTGTCGGTGGTGTGATATTGCTGTTGTAGTTGGCTCAACTGCTGCTGAGACTCTTGTACACTCAGCTGCGCTTGCTGTAGCTCGGTTTCCATGGTTTTCAAGGTCATGGTCAATTGCGTAACCGTGTCATTGGCGGTTTGCAATTGCGTCGAGTCCATCGTGAGTTGCTGTTGTAGCTGTGGCAAGCGTGCCTGCTGCTCGCTAATTTTATCACTCTGCAGCTGCTGCTCATTGGTGAATCTTGCTTGGTCTTGGCAAGCTTTGGCAAGTTGCTGCTCACTTGCGGTGATTTGCAATTGTCCGGTTGCCAGTGTTTGGGTGATGCGATTTTGTTGTTGTTCTAGCTCGCGCTGCTGACTGGCAAACTGGTTTAAGCGTTCATCGAGTGACTGGCGTTCGCTGATTTGTTGCTGTAATTGCGGTTGTAAATGCGAAAGCGTATTGCTTAGCGCATGAACCCGCTGTTGCTCTTGGTGCAATTTGTCTGCAAAACCTAGCCCCTCTTGTTGTAGCCGCTCGCTGTCACTGTCGAGGCGTTTTTTATCTTGCGTAAGTTTATCGAGTGCGGATTGATAGAGATACTGCTGTTGTAGTTTTTGTTGCTGGCATTGCTGTTGTTGCTGGGTTAGGCTTAGCAGTTGATTACGCGCAGTTCGGTCTTGCGCTTGCCATTCTTGCAGACTAACTCTCGCTTGTTGCAAGCGATCGGCTAGACGCTGCAGTTGCGGTTGTTGCTGCGCCAAGTGTTCATCGAGCTGCTCAATACGGGCTTCATTCATCAACTGCTGGCTAAAACTGATAACCTGCTGACCCTCAGCTTGCAACAAATGGCTTAGGTTAATCAGCAGCTGCTGATTACAGAGTATTAGTTGTTGCGCTGATGTCTGCACCAGTAACCAATCGCCCGTTGGTAAGTTATCGAGTAACCCTTTATCCTGCACATCTGCCCAGTCAAGTGGCGTCGCACTGATCCAAACCTGCTGAAAAATAGCCAGATTGGGCGCCGCAATCAAAGCAGAAAGTGGCAAACAACCTTCTATTAGATGGCTGTTCGCTGTATGATTTTTCGAGGTGTGATGTAAAGCTGATTGATTATCAATAAACACCGCATGGTCATGGATGATTTGGGCAAAATCTTGGTCAGCCGCGATAGACCATTTGGCAAATACCGTAAGTAAGGTATCAAAAATATTGGCATACCCCTTACCTGTTTCGGTCAATTGCAGTTGACTGATAAGTTTTGGCAAACTGCTATTATTTTCTTGATTGGGTGACTGGTGGCTAACTTGGGCAAGGGCAGACTGCTGCTGCACTAGCAGATTTTGTAGTGTCGCTTGCTCGGTTTGCCACGCTTGGTACTGCTGCTCAGCTTGGCGATGCTGACGAGTTAAGCTGTCAACTTCATCGGCTTGGTCAGCGATAGATTCTTGACGGGCGATGATATTGGCTTCAAGACGTTCAATCTCATCACTGAGTTTCGTCATTTGCGTGTCTAGTTCGTTATTCTCAAACGCTGCAAATTGCTCATCAAATGTGGCGTTAGCAGTCTGCCATGCCAATACGGCTTTGTCATGTTCGCTTTGGCGTTGTTGTTGGCGCTGTTGTTGGCTGGCATGGTGTTTGAGGGCATTTTCACTGACGGCAAGATTTTTTTCTACGTCTTGCTTTTGCTTATTTAACGCCGCTAAATTTTTCGCAATGTGCTCACGCTGCTGTTTACAATCATCTTGCTCCTCACGCAATTGGCGCAACTGTGCGGTGAGCTGTTCAAGCTTTGCAGGTAAGCCTTCAATACGCATTTGCGCTTGCTGTTTTTGTGCTTGCAACGCTTGTTGATACTCTGCAAAACGCCCCAGCTCAACATTGAGGATATTCAGGCGTTGTTGGTCATTGGCAAGGGCTTGTTCAGCTTGTTTCAGTAGACTTTGGGTTTCATGCTGCTGCTGCCAATAATCCTTAGCAAGATTTTGCTGGGTTTGTAGCATGTGCTGTTGTTCGGTCAGATGACGCTGGGCAAGTTGATATTGCTCAGTAGCCTCGTCAATTAATAGTTGCTGGGCATCCACGCGCTCACGCATCGCTTGAAAATCTGCAGCGAGTGTTTGCTGTTTTTGCCATGCCTGCCCATAGTCATCGATGAGTAGCTGCTCACTGATCGCCTGCTGCGCTTGTTGCCATTGCTGGGCTTGTTGTGCTGTTTTGGCTTGTTTTTCTAGGCGTTTTTGTTGGCTGGTCAGTTCGCTGACCATATCATGCAGCCGCGCCAAATTATCGCTTGCGGTATCGAGCTGTTTTTGGGTGTCATCACGCCGGCTTTGGTAGCGCGACACGCCCGATGCCTCTTCAATAAACTCTCGTAGCTGCAACGCATTGGCATCAATGATGCGCCCTATCATACCCTGCTCAATCACCGCATACGAGCGCGCGCCAAGACCTGTGCCCAAAAATATATCGACCACATCGCGGCGACGTACTTTGGTGCCATTGATAAAGTAATCGGATTTGCCTTCTTTATTGATTTGCCGGCGTACTGATAATTCTTGATACAGATTGAGCGCATGGTGGATGCCGCTACTTCCATCTTCGCCGCGGGTATGTTCAAACACCAATTCTACGCTTGCCAAGCTTTTGGCGGACTTGTCTTGCGTGCCTGCAAAGATAACATCACTCATCGCGCCGCCGCGAAGCTGCTTGGCGGAGGATTCGCCCAACACCCAGCGGATGGCATCAATCACATTGGATTTGCCGCAGCCGTTGGGACCGACAATCGCGGTGATGGTTTTGGGGAAATGAAACGTTGTAGGGTTGGCAAAGGATTTAAAGCCTGCCAGTTTGAGCTGTTTTAACCGCATTTTGCTAGAGTGTAGGTATCAAAAAAGGCGCTTATTTTAGCAAAATTTTAGCGATTATTCATTAAATCTATGCTGACTTGGAACACAGAAATCAGTCTAAACCTGCTAAAGCCTTAAGCTGATAAATCTGCCATGGCATAAAAAAAAGCATAAAAAAAACCGCTAAGTAGATTAGCGGTTTTATCAATCATATTTTCGCCACTATTATTTTGCCGGTGACGCAGTAGCAGTCGCGGTATTTGCTGTTGCAGTCGCGGTATTGGCAGGTACAGACGCTGTTGTGGTGGTCGTTGTCGTCGTGGTGGTAGTTTCAGTCTTGGCTTCTTCTTTTTTGCCACAGCCCACAAGGCTGATGACCGTCACTAATGCGATTAATAATTTATTCATAGTTTTCTCCAAAAACGGTTAAGGTAATCATCCATCTGATAACTTGATAGTCCGATAACTATATGATCCCAATAACTATATCACTAGGTTAATCAGTATCACTAGGTTAATCAGTTTATAAAATCTCAACTTAATTTTATCAATCATGTAATCAAGACGTAATGGCATTTTATGAGTTTTCTGACCGTTTGGGTAGCGGCTGTGGCGATTTTTTTAAGGGTTTTATGTAAATATTTATGCGTATCATCAGTCAATACGCCCAATACACTAAATTTTACCCACGCCATTGTGTGCTACAATAACCATTAAAAATTAACCACTAAAATTTAATCGCTAAAAATTTTTAAAAGAACTATTGCTATGTCTATGCTGCTCTCCTCACCCAATGTTCAAGCCGTTCGCGCTTATTTACTTGATTTGCAAGACCGTATTTGCCAAGCGCTAGAACACCAAGAAGCCACTGGCGGCTTTAATCTATATGCTGAAGGTGCCAGCAACGCCAAATTTGTCGCCGATATTTGGGAAAGACCCACTGAGCAAGGCACCCATCAAAATTTGGGCGGTGGTCGCTCCAATGTACTTCAAGGCGGCAAAGTGATTGAAAAAGGCGGGGTGATGTTTAGCCACATTGTCATCAACCATCTGCCAGCCACTGCCACCGCTCGCCACCCTGAACTTGCCGGTCGCCAAGCGCAAGCACTCGGTGTCTCGCTGGTGATTCATCCGACCAATCCCAACGTGCCAACCAGTCATGCCAACGTGCGCATGTTTATCGCGGAAAAAGAAGGCTACGAGCCGATTTGGTGGTTTGGTGGGGGCTTTGATTTGACACCGTTTTATCCTGTGATGGAAGACTGCGTACACTGGCACCAAGTGTGTCATGATTTGTGCGCGCCGTTTGGGGCAGACGTTTATCCCAAGTTTAAGACGTGGTGCGATGAATATTTTTATTTAAAGCATCGTAACGAACAACGTGGCATCGGCGGCTTGTTTTATGATGATTTGAACACGCTTAGCATGGGTTGGGATTTTGATAAGTGCTTTGCGTTTATGCAGGCGGTAGGCAATGGCTACCTTGAAGGTATTATCCCAATTTTTGAGAAACGCAAACACACCCGCTATACCGAGCCGCAGCGTAATTTTCAGTTGTACCGTCGCGGTCGCTATGTCGAATACAATTTGGTGTATGACCGCGGCACCTTGTTTGGCTTGCAATCAAACGGGCGCATTGAGTCGATTTTGGTCAGTCTGCCGCCGCTCACTGGCTGGGAATATCGTTATGAGCCTATCGCAGGAACGCCCGAATTTGAACTCACGGATTTTTATCTAAAACCTAGAGATTGGCTGAACCTCAAGGCTTAATAAGACACAATCTTAATAAAACACAATAAAAAAGGGCAATCACAATTGCCCTTTTTTTAATGGGCGATTAACCCATTAAGTTTGGTTGTACGATTTCTATCCAGTAACCATCTGGATCCAAGATGAAGGCAATATCTTTCATTGCGCCTTCTTCGGGGCGTTTTTTGAAGGTGACTTGGTGTTGCTCAAACCAAGCCACCGCTTCTTGCAGATTTGGCACGGCAAAACAAATATGCCCAAATCCTTGTGGTGCGCTGTTGCCACTGTGATAGTGAAACTCTGCATCAGACTCAGTGCCATAATTATGGGTCAATTCTAGCACCCCTGGCTGACTAAAGGTAAATGCTGCTAAAGCGGCGGTATCGGTCGGCAAATTTGCCACCTGTTCATCAGTGAGCTTTGCCAAAAAATACAAATCAAATTCCGCTTGTGGATAGCGTTTGGTTTGTAGTAGCGTCATGCCTAATACATCTTGATAAAAAGCCAAAGACACTTGCGGGTCTTTTACTCTAAGCATGGTGTGATTAAAGATAAACCCATTGGTAGCGGACAAGTTTGACATAGTGATCCTTATTGTAGTATGCCTCTAAAAGAAAAAACCTTAAAAGAAAAAGACGTTGACTAAACTTCATTAATAGCGACAGTTTGCCAAAAATTCAATACTGTTTAATTTTAATTAACTTTTGGGTGAAAATATAGCCTTCATTTCTCATAACATCATGGCTCATAACATCATGGCTCATAACATTACGCTTAGGTAAGTTGCTCAATTCGCTATTTATTATTCCCTATTCGCTACTCACTATGTCGCTACTCAATAAAGGTCACTTTACCGGTGTCCAAATCATACACCGCCCCAACAATAATTAAGCTACCATTATTAACCGCATCTTCAAGAATACGAGAGCCGTGTTTGAGCTGGGTGACTGACATACGCACGTTGGCTTTAATCCCGCGATTAATCAACTCTTGCGCGTCAATGTCTTGTCCATTGGCGGTATAAATTTCATGCAAGTTGTAGACACTGGGACGAATCCGGTCAACAATCGAACGTAAATTGGGGGAAAATTGCTGATCAGGATTGATCAGTGTCTCCACACAAGCCGTTACCGCGCCGCAATGTGAATGACCCAACACCACGACTAACTTGGTACCGAATTTTTCAGCGGCAAACTCAACCGAGCCAATCTGAGACGGCGCGACTACGTTGCCTGCTACACGAATGACGAATAAATCACCCAAACCTTGATCAAAGACAATCTCAGCGGGCACGCGCGCATCAGAACACCCCAAAATAATCGCAAACGGTTCATGCACATGGGTGAGCGCATTAGATGCTAGCAAGGTTGATTGGGGGTTTTGCACATTCTCTACGAATCGTGCGTTGCCTTGTTTGAGCATCTCGAGCGCTTGCTCGGCAGTTTCGGGACGCGGTAAGTGACTGTTTGGCATTTGGTTTTCTCCTTTCATCCTGTGATAATAACGAACTGTATGATGATATAAAACGCGATATTTTTATCATTTTAAACTTTTTAAAACATCAAGATGACTTTCTCAAATAACTTTCTAGCTACTATAATACCTCATCGCCTGCCACAGCAATACGCCCATCGGCTATTTGGTTCATAAATTGCGCATAATCTTGGGCATTGCGAGCCGCAGTTTGCTCGGCATACCCTTGCATGACAGAGATGATTTCACTACCATTGCCCAGATAACCCATAAGCGTATCGGCATTGCCCGCTTTGGTATGCGCATGCGCCAAGGCATAGCCACAGCTTTCAATATATTCGTAAAAATGGGCAGCCGTCATGCTCTCAAGAGACGCCGAATACTTCATATCCCGCAGTTGCCTGACATAAAAATCCATTTCAAAGTTATCAAGCGATGCATAGCCCAAGAAAATATCACTCGATGCCTGCATCAACTGTTGCCCTTCAACCACGCGCTTGCCTTGATGACTAAATTGTTTTGCTAGTAAGGGTGTCAAGATAGACGCTTTGGCTTGCTTCATTTGCAATATCAGCGGCTCATGGTCGGTATCTTGAAATAATGCCACCGCACACACGGTACCGACACTCCCCACCCCAACTACTTTGAGCGCCACATCGGTAAAATCATACCGGTCAAACAATACCTGTCTATCTGACTTTAGGGTATCTCGATAAGCGTCAAAAAAAGCGTGGCTACTACCAAAAAATGGCTGTCCTCGGCGTGGTGGTCGCTGCAATTCACCATCCGTTTTAAACGCGCGTAACCCTGTGACAGTATCACGCTCAGTCAATTTTGGCAGCATTTTTACCGCATCATTTTTTTTGGCTTTTTCAAAATCGGCGTGACGGCGTTTACGAACAGTCACGTCTTCGGTATTTGCCAATATTTTATGGGTATCGATTTTTTCATACCACACTTGTAGTGGTGACAAGCTGCGATACGCTTCTAATCCATCAAGGTAACTGGTCAGCAGTTTTTCTATCGCCTTATAGCCCACCGATTCTACATACTTAAAACTTTGACTGGCGATTAAAATACTGGCGACCAGTCGCTGCAAATCCCATTCAAATGGCGCAACGATGGTTTCATCAAAATCATTAATGCCAAATAATAAATTGCGTTCAGGACTGGCATAACCGCCAAAATTACTGACATGACAATCGCCGCAAATCTGCTGAAATAAGCCAGAATGTTGCCCCTGCCATGCTTGGTCAAACAGCATCAAAGCGGGCATCCCGCGAAAAAAAGTAAACGGCGATACACTCATGCGCTTGGCTCGTATGGGTAGTAACGCTGTCAACCGACCTTGATTGGACCAATGATAAAGACTGAGCGCGTCGATGGCAGTCGGACGTTGGCTGATGGCAGCCAAGTTTTTTAATGGATACGCCTTACACTGCTGTTTGCCAAGCGCAATACTATCTGCTTGGGTTAGTAGCTTGCCTTGGTAGCGATGGCGCGTCAAATCCACGCACTGAGCATGCTGTAAGGATTTGGGTAAAGCGATAGCGATGGGCAGCGCTGCTGTTGCGTGTGTTGCTGTTTTTTTGGTAGCTGTTTCTTTAGCGGCTGTTTTTTTTGCGGGTATTTTGTTAGCGGTAGTTTGAGAAGCCGTATTGTTTGCGCCTGTTTGAGTAGTCGTTGTTTGGGCATTTGTTGTTTGAGTGGTTGGGTTTTGAGGCTTTTTTCTGCTAGGCATAGCGTGTCTCTTAATTGTTCAATAGGTAAATGTTCTATAGTTAAATGTTCAATCGGTCACTGGCTAAATTATCATCACATCAAAGTCGTTCAAGCTTGCTATTTTAATGGCTTTGGTAAAAAGTTACGTTGCTTATTTGTGCCAAATCAACCCCTTATTATCCACTAAAATTAGCCTCTAATCAGCCACTAAAATTTTATGAACAGCGGGTAAATTTTCAGTAACATTTTTTAATTTTAGCCGTTATACTGAACGCAACTTTTAGCTGTATTTTCACAGGTGAAACTATCGAAAAACTCTGTATTTATGTTGTCATGCTGATTGCGCTTTGACCCTAGCATAAATATGCCATTTTAGCCCGCTATTTTAGCCTTGCCGTGAGATTGTGTTTATGTCTGCATCAACGTCCGCATCAACGCCACAAACCACCCTAAACGCACCATCAGCTATGCCTGATAGCGCCCAGCCGACCAACCGAAAACCGGTACTACTGCAAATCCGTCATTTATCCAAATCTTATGGCGATACCCAAATTTTGCAAAATATTAATCTAGATATCTATGATGGGGAGTTTTTGACGCTGCTGGGCCCTTCTGGCTGCGGCAAAACTACCCTGCTACGCTTGATTGGCGGGTTTGAGCTGCCCAATGCCGGTAGTTTGCAGTTAGAAGGGGTTGATATTGCAGGCTTGCCTGCGGAAAAACGTCCGATTAATACGGTGTTTCAGCAGTATGCCCTGTTTCCGCACATGAATGTGTATGACAATATCGCTTATGGACTAAAACTTAAAGGCGTGCCCAAAACTGAAATCGACCAGCGGGTGCGTGAAGCGTTGGCAATGGTGCAACTTGACCATACCATTAATCGTCGTCCGCAAGATTTGTCGGGGGGTCAGCAGCAGCGTATTGCCATCGCCCGTGCCGTGGTGAATCGCCCAAAAATGCTGCTACTTGATGAACCTCTATCAGCGCTCGATGCCAAACTACGTGAGCAAATGCAATCAGAACTCAAACGCTTGCAGCGTGAACTGGGTATTACCTTTGTATTCGTGACCCACGACCAACAAGAAGCCTTGTCGATGTCTGACCGGATTGCCGTTATGAAAAACGGCGTATTCCAGCAAATTGATACGCCCATTGGTATCTATGAATCGCCTGCCAATTTATTTACCGCAAGCTTTATTGGCGAAACCAATTTGTTTAAAGGTAAAGTGCTAGAGGTCAACCCAGCCACCATCAAAGTGGAAGTGGTAGAGCAAAATGACGGTTTTCATCCGATTCGTGAATTGCCGCGGCCAAAATTTGACGTGCAAGTCGGTCAAAATGTCAACTTACTGCTGCGTCCTGAAGATATCCGCGTGTACTACACCCATGAAGGTCATGAAGGCTTAATCGGCAACGTGGTAGACAGTGCCTACAAAGGCAGCACCCTAGATTCTGTGATTCGATTAAAAAACGGCAATATCGTCAAAACGTCAGAGTACTTTAACGAAGACGATCCAAATTTTAACTATAAACTGGGTCAAGAAGTGCGTATTGACTGGGTCGATGGTTGGGAGTGGATTTTGCCAGATGAATAATACTACTTCACCTTCGACCTCTAGCGTTCCGGCTGCTACCGCGCCTGCCGCTGTTATGACAAAACAAGGCGGGGGCGGCTTTCAGCGTGCGACCCTGTTTGTGATTTGGGCATGGTTGATTATTTTTGCCCTGATTCCCAATATCTTGGTGATTGCCGCCAGTTTTTTGACCCGTGATGAAGATAAGTTTTTAACACTGCCGGTCACCCTCGACAACTATATTCGATTAATTGATCCGCTTTATTTAAAAGTGTTTTTGCATTCGCTGTCGATGGCAGGGATGACGACGATTATCTGTTTGCTGCTCGGTTATCCGTTTGCCTACCTGGTCAGTAAAGCCGATAAAAAATGGCAGTCATTATTGATGTTATTGCTAGTGATTCCGTTTTGGACCAACTCATTGGTGCGTCTGTATGCGGTGAAACTCATTATGGCGGCCAATGGTCTACTTAGCACCCTGCTGATTAACCTTGGGCTTATCAACGAGCCTTTACAAATTTTATATACCCAAAAAGCGGTGATTGGCGGCTTGGTGTATTTGCTGTTTCCGTTTATGGTACTACCCCTGTATGCGGTATTTGTGGATTTGCGTGAGGATTATATTTTGGCATCGAAAGATTTGGGCGCTAACAAGCTACAAACCTTTTGGCACGTGATTTTGCCGCTCACTACACCAGGGATTATTTCAGGGGTATTGCTGGTACTGTTGCCTGCCATGGGCATGTTTTATGTGGCGGATATCTTGGGCGGTTCGCGTAACTTGCTGGTGGGTAATATCATCAAATCGCAATTTTTGGATGCCCGTGACTGGCCATTTGGTGCCGCGGCGTCCGTGTTATTGACGCTTGCCATGGCATTGCTGATTATGGCGTATCGAGCCAGTAGCAAACGTATTGGCAAAACTGACTACAACGAAGTGGCATAAGGGGGACGCTATGTCTAATACTATGAAATGGTTGTCTCGCCTGTATTTGACCATCGTATATCTGCTGATGTTCTCGCCGATTGCGGTCATGGTGATTTTCTCGTTCAATGCCTCGAAAGTCGGCTATCAATGGGGCGGTTTTAGTACCCATTGGTATAGCGAGTTATTTAGTAATGCCGCGATGGTACAAGCTGCCATCAATTCGGTCATATTGGCGGTAGTGGCTGCGACGATTTCTACTGCGATTGGCGGTTTGACGGCGTTAGCGTTACAGCGTTATGACTTCAAGGGTAAATCAATACTACAAAGCTTGCTATTTGTGCTGATGATGTCGCCTGAGATTGTCTTGGCGATTTCGCTATTGGCGTTATTTTTGATTGTGGGGATACAGCTGGGTTTTGTGACGTTGCTAATTGCGCACATTACCTTTTGTCTGCCCTTTGTGGTGATTACGGTGACTGCGCGTCTATCTAGCCTCGACACCCGCGTATTGGAAGCGGCGCGTGATTTGGGTGCCAATGAATTTACCATGATTCGTACCGTGCTTGTACCGATTATTTTGCCTGCGATTTTGGCGGGCTGGGTGCTTGCCTTTACCCTATCACTTGATGATGTGGTGGTATCGACGTTCAATACAGGGCCTGACTTTGAGATTTTACCATTACAGATTTATTCGATGGTGCGTGTTGGGGTAAAACCTGAAGTCAACGCCGTTGGTACAATCTTGCTCGCAATCTCGCTACTGGGTCTGATTATCTCGCAGTTATTACTTGCCAAAAAGTCGATGAATCTACCATCGACCCAAAAACGTTAAGGAGACTTATATGATATCTCGGATGCTCAATAGAAGACGTTTTTTAGGGTATGGCTTGGGTGTTGGCGGCGCTATTTTAACAGGGGGTCTGGCAAGTAATCTAACGGGCTGTCAAAAAGCGAGCGAGACCGCGACTAGCACTGCGGCGTCTGCGCCTACTGCCAATCAAGGCGGTAAGGTTGTCAATGTCTATAACTGGACGGAGTATATCTCTGACCAAGTGCTTAAAGATTTTACCGCAGAGACAGGTATCGACGTTATTTATAGCACCTTTGATTCTAACGAAGCCATGTATGCCAAACTCAAACTGATGAATGGCAGTGGTGAATATGATGTAGCGTTTCCAGGGACGGATTTTGTCGACAAAATGCGTAAAGAAGGGATGCTTGAGCCGCTTGACCATGCCAAATTAACCAATTTTGGCCACCTTGGCAAAAACTTTATCAACGCCCCTTTTGACCCTGAAAACAAGTTTAGTATCCCCTATCTATGGGGCTCATCAGGCATTGCAGTCAATACCAAACGCATTGCTAAAGCAAGCTTGAGCAGCTGGAATGACTTATGGCAACCGCAATACGAAGGGCGCGTGATGCTGATGAATGACATCCGTGACGTGTTCACCATGAGTCTATTGACCCTTGGCTATAACGGCAGTACCAAAAGTCCTGAAGCCATCAAACAAGCGTATGAAAAACTCACCAAGCTGATGCCCAATGTGCGCACCTTTAATTCAGACGCACCGCGCATGCCATTCATGGAAGGGGAAACTTACTTGGGCTTGGCTTGGAACGGTGAAGTCATCATGGCGCAAGACCAAGGGATGCCAGAGCTCGACTTTGTCTATCCAAAAGAAGGCGCTATTATGTGGATGGATAACATGGTCATCCCCAAAAATGCCAAAAACAACGACAACGCCCATAAGTTTATCGATTTTATCTTGCGACCCAAATACGCTGCCATGATTAGTGAAGAAATCGGCTACGGCTCGCCCAATGAGGCAGCAAAAAAAGAAATGCCATCTGAGCTTGCCAACAATCCGATTGTGTATCCGCCAGCTGATTTGCTAAAACATGCCATGTTCCGTGAAGACGTAGGCGATGAGATAATGGCGCTGTATCAGCAGTATTGGGATAGGCTCAAAGTGGATATGTAACAGACAAATTGGTAAAGAGCGGTACTAAAAAATACACTAAATGAAGGAGTATCTATGAAGTCAAAAGTAGAAAAGCTTATATTAGGGTTCTCATTGCTACCGCTCTCGTTATCGGCTGTCGCCTATGATAAAGCCGATGAACGTATCATTGACCAACATATGCAAATCGTGGTGGATAGCATCAAAGCAAAACAAATCGCGCCGATTATGGCGTTGATGCCGCCGCAAATTTTTGTGGTGATCGGTGAGCGTTTTGATATGGATGCTGCTACTCTCAAAACCCATATGATACAAACAGCAGATGACACTTTCAAAGATATGGCTACCGCCAAATTTAGCTATCGCTATGATTTGAGCAAAGCCAAAGTCTATCAGTCGACCACTGGGCGTGAGTATGTGATATTCCCGACAACATTCACGATGGATGATATCACTATCAACAGCCATGTCGTGGCGATTCAAGATAAGGTGGATGACGTTAACAAATGGTATATCGTACGTATCGAATCCCCTGCACAAATTGAGTTTATCAAACAAGCTTATCCTGATATCACTGATATACAAATCCCAGATTAAACGAGTAAAAATTTAACAGCTTAAAAGCGAAAAAAGCGGGCTTATGATTAAGTCCGCTTCTTTTACCCTAAAATCCGCTTAGCGCATGGTGACAAACTCTTCTGAGCCAGTGGGATGAATCGCCACCGTGTCATCAAAGTCACGTTTGGTGGCGCCCATTTTAATTGCCACCGCAAAACCTTGAATCATCTCATCGACGCCAAAACCTACGCCATGCAATCCCACCACTTTTTCTTCTTCACCCACACAAATCAGCTTCATGTGACACGGCTCACGGTGCTTGGTCACTGCACTATACATCGGGGTAAAACTGGATTTATAGACTTTAACCGCATTGATGCCATAGCCTTTGACCGCCTCTTCTTCACTCAGCCCTATAGTACCAATCGGTGGGTGGCTAAAAATCACGCTCGGCACTAGATTATAGTCCAAATGCTCATTGGGTTTGTTGTTAAACAAGCGCTCAGATAATCGACGACCGGCTGCCACCGCCACTGGGGTTAATTGAATACCATGTTCGATGATATCGCCCACCGCATAGATACCTTCGACATTGGTATTTTGATAGGCATCGACTTTGACAAAGCCTTGCTCATTGACTTCAACGCCCGCTTTATCAAGATTGATGGTATCGGTTGCAGGTGCGCGACCCGTTGCCCAAATCAAACAATCCACCGTCAAGGTCTCATTGTTTGACAATTCAATGCTCAATGAGCCATCTTGGTTTTTGCGTATTTGTTGTGGCAGCAATCCATAATGAAATTCAATACCATCATCGTGCATGATATGGGTGAGCGTGGTGACAATGTCGGCATCAAAGTTTTTGAGCACCCGCTTGCTACGCACAATCAGATGGGTTTTTGAGCCCAATGCATTCATCACGCCTGCAATCTCGACACCGATATAGCCCGACCCCACAATCGCTACCCGCGGTGGCAACTCGGTCAAGTCAAAAAAACCATCCGAGTCAATACCCAACTCTGCCCCTTCAATCGCTGGGCGAACAGGTCGACCGCCCATCGCTAGCAAAATATGGTCAGCGGTAATGCTCTCTATTGTGCCGTCATTTTTATAGACCTCAACCGTATGTTGGTCGGCAAATTTGGCAAAACCATGAATCACATCGACTTGGTTATTTTTGAGGCCGTTGTTGTACGACTGATGAATGCGGCTGATATAAGCTTGGCGACTTTGTACCAATTTGGCAAAATCAAATTGTTTAACCTCCAAATCAAAGCCATAGTCAGGCGCATAATGATTTATCGCTGCTGCCATATTGGCGCCATACCACATCACTTTTTTGGGCACACAGCCCACATTGACGCAAGTACCGCCTAGCTGCTTGGCTTCAATCAAAGCACATTTTTTACCATAGCTGGCAGCACGGTTGATGGATGCAATGCCCCCTGACCCACCACCAATCGCGATATAATCATAATGTTTGCTCATAATTCTTCCTGTTTTTTGGTCATTTTCAAAGTTACATGTGGTTATTTTACCAAGTTTTGGCGGCGAGAAAAGTTGTTAATTCTCACCTTTCTCATTGATAAAATAAAACAAATTAGCTTTTTTTTGAATAATTTTAATGAAAAAGGTTTAAACACCCTTGCCTCACCGCAAAAGGTATCAGATAAAATCGGGTTTTTTTGGGTTGACAAAATTCAATCGGCTGTGCCAGCAATTGTGTGCTTAGTGTTGGCACAATCAGCCAAGCTTCGTCAGCATCAAATTCACTGGCGTAGGTAAGTAGTTGGTACATGTCTGCCAAGCTTATGTCGTTAAAAGTAGCCGTTTTTTTCCATTTTACATCGGCGATAATGAGTTTATCGGCAGACTTTAGCCAAATATCGGATTTGATGGTTAACCCCTGCTGCACGGTCAATGGCTGTCTTTTTTGCTCAACTAGCTCAAAATTCTGCGCTGCAAATTGTTGTTGGATTTTCCTGCCCACCCATTTTTCAAAGGCAAATGGCATATTCACCAGCCAAGTTGGGGTCAAAAACTGCCCTTGGCTACTGGCTTGTTGTAGCGTCAGCAGCGCATAACAAAAGCTGATAAAAGTATAGTTACGCTTGGCAAGCAGACTGGGCAAGGCGGTCAACTCTTGCAGCGCTTGAGAAAATAAGCTGTCGTATAAGTCTTTGGCAACTATATCCACTGCCTGCCACTGCGGCAGTAATGGGCTCGACAATGGGCTGCTAGTCATGCTGCCAATCACACGCTCGATGGTGGTTTTTACCAAACGATTGCCAGCGGTATCCATCACAAAATTTTCACTCTGATGATAAAACTTATGCGGCTGGTGGCAGTTATGCTGCAATTGCTCTTTGATTATTAATTTACCCTGCAGATAGGGCTGATTTTGCTCAAATTGCTGATATTGCTGATTGGGCACATACTGCGCAAATCCCTGCCAAAAATACGCTTGCAGCCACTCGCTAAGCGATAGCGAATGATTGATTGGTGGAGGATTGGGGGCTAGAGGATTAATGAGTCGTTGATTGGCTAGATTGGGTAACGACTTGGGCAATAAGGCTTGCCACACCGCTGTCAGCATCTGTTGCACCCATTGACGGGTTTGGGCAACTTCATCGGCATGGGTGATTTGGGCTTGTGCAAGTTTTGGCAAAATCTCCACTTGCCCGCCACTGGGCAACCCAATCACACCGATATAGTGGCGCACTTTGAGTTGCCACTGCTGCTGTTTACGCTCAATGCGAAACACGTCAAAATTCTGCTCAATAAGCCAGTCAAAATCTTGCCCATCGTCAAAATCTGCCGCGGTCAGGTAACTATGTTCAAAGGTGATGATGGTTTTCATTGGGCGCTTTGATAGATTGCAAGATAGTTATTTGGGTCATCAAGCGCCTGGGTATGGATGTCAAAACCCGCTTGCTGCGCCATAAATCCCGTTGCTTTTTTGTTGTCAACTAGCCTGATAAAGGTTTGCCCAAAGATTGCTTGCAGGATTTGTCCATGCTGCTGGCAGGCTTGGGCAACTTGGGGGATGATAGAGTGGCTAAACGCAGCGCTTAACGCGTGCAGCGAATCAATACCCCACAAAAAACTATGCCCTAACTGGCTGTCTTTTGCCAAATTTTGCGAGATTCTTTCATTGAGTGCAGTCAACAGTTTGGCTAAATCGACCTCCATCCCATTTGCCATGACTTTACCCAGCAACTGTGGCTGTGGTTGACATTCAATAAATTCAAAACGGCGGCGAAATGCCATATCCAGCGGCGACAATGAATGATCTTGGCTGTTCATGCTGGCGTAGATATCAACATTGCTAGGCACGCTAAACGGCTGACGCGAATACGCCAAATTCACCGATAAGCTATCTGTCTGTCCTGCGCGTTTACTCGGCTCAATCAAACTCATCAACTCCCCAAACACGCGGGCGACATTGGCGCGGTTGATTTCATCAATCAACATGGCATAACGGTGACTAGGGTCTTGTTTGGCTTGTTGACACAGTCTAAGAAATGCCCCTGACTCAATTCGATAGCTCATCTGCCCATTGTCCGCGATGTGGGGGCGAATCCCTTCGACAAATTCTTCATACCCATACGCTTGATGAAAACTGACAAAACTAAAGCGTTCTAGCTTTGGTTGTAAATAGTTGGGCTGAAACTCGCTGTGAATTGCCGCTTGGTAATCATCGAGTTTGTTTTGCAAGTCTGCCAATAACGGTAAACTGTCTGCTAATAAAAACCAATTACTGCTATCGTCTTTATCAAAATACGATTGGCTAGATTTATTTTTTACCAATACATTTTTGGAATCTGCAGGACTAAATTGCTGTAGCGTTGACCATGCTGTATTAGCAATTGCCTTTTCGCGTTGGTTAATTTTTAGCTTAGTAACAAAGAATAAGTTGTTAGTAATTTCAGCAACTTTAAGTAATGACTTTCCCTTTTTTCTTTCATCTAAAAATACTAAACAAATCACCTCTCGCCAGCTTAATGGTTCAAGTAAAGCTTTGAGCAATTTATCGGCATTGGCGACTGGCAATATCTCGGTATAGCGTTTGGCGATTTGTTGCAGTTGGTAGGTCTTGCCTGTCCCTGCTACGCCCGTATAGATGATATTTTTTGCTAGCTCACGAATCATGGTTACCTTTGTTACCTCTTAAATTTTAACGTGTATTTTGTGGTGGCTTATTATGGATAAGCTGACGAAATTTATCAAATCAGCGATTAATAACCAAATTTTTGCATCACCTTAACTATTTTTATCAAGTTTTTGATAAATTATGATTTACAATTCATTCCAATATTTTATGTATCCTAATTTTCACTTAAACTTTTATTATCTAAGGAGGGCAGACATCATGACAACCGCTTCAACCGCGCACCCTGATCATCAGCATATCGCGCTACGCAATGACCCAAAAAAGGTCGCCGTGGCATCCATGATTGGTACGGCTATTGAGTTTTATGATTATTATATTTATGCCGCTGCGGCGGTATTGATTTTTAATACCCAGTTTTTTGATAAAACCGATGAAAAAGCGGCGATGCTTTACTCGCTTTCGACGTTGGCATTGGCGTTTATTGCCCGCCCTTTCGGTTCAGCGTTATTTGGTCACTTTGGTGATAAACTCGGTCGTAAAAAAACCTTAGTGGCCTCTCTGCTCACCATGGGTTTATCAACCGTAGCGATTGGTTTGCTACCGACTTATGCCCAAGTAGGCGTCATTGCCCCATTGTTGTTATGTTTACTTCGTGTGGGTCAAGGGATTGGGCTTGGCGGTGAATGGGGCGGTGCTGCCTTGGTCGCCACCGAAAATGCGCCAGCAGGCAAACGTGCTTGGTATGGTACTTTCCCGCAGTTAGGCGCGCCGATTGGGTTATTTTTAGCCAACTTAGTGTTCTTTTTACTCAGTTATTTTTTAGGAAAAGATGCCTTGGTCGAGTGGGCATGGCGCATCCCGTTTCTTATTTCAATCGTGCTTGTGGGTGTGGGTCTTTGGGTACGTTTAAGCCTGCATGAAAGCCATGTATTCCTTACCGCTGAAGCCGAAGGCAAAAAAGTTAATGCCCCTGTGTCAAAAGTCATTACCCAATATTGGCGTCCGATGATGCAAGGCACATTTTTGATGGCGATGACTTATGTGATTTTTTATATCATGACTGCCTTCGTACAAGCCTATTCAAAAAGCCCGGCAAAATTATCTTCTTTTGGCTTCCCAACAGGGTTAGGTATTGCCCCAAATACCTTTACTGGCTTTTTATTGGTCGCTGCGATTGTGTTTGGTATTTTTACCAGTATCTCTGGGATTGGCGCGGACAAAATCGGTCGTAAAAAATGGCTGATTGGCGTGACTATATTATGTATGGTGTTTGCCTACTTTATGCCAATGCTGCTCAGCAATGGCACACCAACGACTGTATTTATTTTCCTCATTTTGGGTATGGCATGTATGGGTATGTCATTTGGTCCAATGGCAGCATTATTGCCAGAGCTGTTCCCCACTGAAGTACGGTATTCAGGTGCGTCACTGGCTTACAATCTAGCGGCGATTGTGGGTGCATCGATTCCTGCAATTTATGCCATCAAAATCAATGAGCAATATGGCATGAAAGGTGTGGCTATATATATTGTTATTAACTGAAGTTACGCACCGCTAATAGCCTTAAGCTGGGCAAAAGCCGACTGATTAGCAGAAATTAGTAACTTCGTACGCAAAGCGAAATGATTTAACTTGGTTTTGATTTT
>JABAHL010000012.1:0-66637 GCA_019353055.1 Faucicola osloensis | reverse complement strand
TACTGTCTTTGCTCAAATAAACTTACGAGTATCTTCACTCTGACAATACAATTAATTAAAGTCTTAATTTTATCGCGCTAAGTGAAAATCCACACAAGTTGTTCTTGTGTTCGTTGTTATTTAGTGTACCAAAGATATCATCTATCATTTGGTGAGCTTGATATTGTAATACGTTTTGTTTTACTCTGTCAAGCTTTATTTTAATTCTTTCTAAGCTTCGTAACTTGTTTTACTTGTTTGTAAACTCTTCGTCGCTCAGTGGTGGCGTATTATACGTGAATTGGAATGAGTGTCAACACCTTTTTCTTGAAATTTTCAAATAAAATAAAAATACCGCCTTGCGGCGGTATTTTTATTGATGCTGTAATCAGTGGGCTGATTATTTGTTGTCATCTTTTACTTCGGTGAATTCTGCATCGACAACCCCATCATCTTGCTGGGTTTGTTGTGGCTGTGCATCCCCCGCTTCTGCAGTAGCACCTGCGTCAGCATAGATTTTTTGACTAACTGGTAAGAAGGCATTGTCTAGGGCTTCAAGTTTTGACTTGATGTCATCTAGATTATCTTCTTTGACAGCCAACTCTAGCGCTTTGATAGCGTCTTCTACTGCGGTTTTGTCGCTATCGGTTACTTTATCCGCGGCATCTTTCATGGCTTTTTGTACGCCATGAATACGACCATCTGCTTCGTTACGTACTTGCGCAAGTTCAGCAAATTTGGCATCTTCAGCGGCATTGGCTTCAGCATCACGAACCATTTGCTCAATTTCAGCCTCTGATAGACCTGAGTCGGCTTTAATTTGGATACTTTGTGCTTTACCAGTCCCTTTGTCTTTTGCTGAGATATTCATGATACCATCAGCGTTGATGTCAAAGGTCACTTCAATTTGCGGCACACCACGCGGTGCCGGTGGAATATCGGTCAAATCGAAACGTCCAAGTAATTTGTTTTGTGCAGCGATTTTACGCTCACCTTGGTAGACCTGAATAGTTACCGCAGGTTGGTTGTCATCCGCTGTAGAAAACACTTGTGATTTCTTGGTTGGAATCATGGTGTTTTTCTCAATGATTGGTGTCAACACCCCACCCATGGTTTCGATACCTAGGGTTAATGGGGTTACGTCAAGCAATAGTACGTCAGTTTTGTCGCCCGACAGTACCGCACCTTGAATCGCTGCACCCATCGCTACGGCTTCGTCAGGGTTCACATCTTTACGTGGCTCTTTGCCAAAAAATTCTTGAACACGTTGTTGTACCAGTGGCATACGGCTTTGACCGCCCACCAAGATAACATCATCAATATCAGACGCTTTTAAGCCGGCGTCACTCAGTGCAATTTTACAAGGCTCAATGGTACGGTTGACCAGCGTTTCAGTTAAGCTTTCTAACTTGGCACGGGTTACGTTTACCACTAAGTGTTTTGGACCTGTGGCATCTGCCGTGATGTACGGTAAATTAATATCGGTGCTTTGTGCGCTAGAAAGTTCGATTTTCGCTTTCTCTGCTGCTTCTTTTAGGCGCTGCATCGCCAGTGGGTCACCTTTTAGGTTCACACTGTTATCTTTTTTGAACTCTTCAACCAAGTAGTCGATTAAGGTTAAGTCAAAGTCTTCACCGCCTAAGAAAGTGTCACCATTGGTTGAAAGCACTTCAAATTGCTGCTCGCCATCAACGTCTGCGATTTCGATGATTGAAATATCGAAAGTACCACCACCTAAGTCATAAACTGCAATTTTACGGTCTGCCCCGCCTTTTTTGTCCATACCATAAGCTAAAGCTGCCGCTGTAGGTTCGTTGATGATACGTTTGACATCAAGACCTGCGATTTTACCTGCGTCTTTAGTGGCTTGACGTTGGCTATCATTAAAGTAAGCAGGTACCGTTACTACCGCTTCAGTGACGTTTTCACCCAGATAATCTTCTGCAGTTTTTTTCATTTTTTTCAAAACTTCAGCAGAAATTTGAGGTGGTGCTAATTTTTTACCGTTGATGTCAACCCAAGCATCGCCATTGTCAGCTTTGACAATTTTATATGGCACCATGCCGATGTCTTTTTGCACGACTTTGTCTTCAAACTTGCGACCAATCAAACGCTTGATAGCAAATAAGGTATTTTGTGGGTTGGTTACCGCTTGGCGTTTGGCTGATTGACCGACTAGGATTTCGCCGTCATCTTTGTAAGCAACGATAGATGGGGTAGTGCGTGCACCTTCAGCATTGTCGATAACTTTAACTTTGTCACCTTCCATCACTGCAACACATGAGTTGGTTGTACCTAAGTCAATACCAATAATTTTAGCCATAATTAAATTCTCCAATTTTTATTTTGAGGGTAAGTGGTGATGAGCACCACGTTGTCTTGTATTTTTATATCGGTTTAACGATGATTTTTTTCAAGCAGTTAGCAAAAGTTTTTTGCTGCGCTTGTTACCAATCAGTCAATCCGTTGTCTACTGCTTGCCTACTAGCTACCTACGCGAACCATGGCTGGACGCAATAAACGCTCATGTAGCGTATAACCTTTTTGTAGTACTTGACCTACTTGGTTGGCGCTTGCCTCTGGGTCGATACCTACGGCTTCATGCAGGTCGGCATTAAATGTTTCGCCTTGTGGATTGACCACTTTAACGCCGTATTTTTCTAGCACCGCAATCAGCGATTTGTGGGTGAGTTTGACGCCTTCAAGCACAGGATCATTGTCAGATTGGCTATTTTCAATCGCACGTTCAAGGTTATCAACAGTGTCTAATAGGTCTTTGGCAAATTTTTCTAAAGCAAATTTTTTGGTTTTTTCGGTTTCTTGCTCCATGCGGTTGCGCGCATTGTAGGCTTCAGCATTGGCACGGGCATGGGCTTCTTTGGCTTCTTTGATTTGACCTTCAAGCTCGGCAATGCGATTTTGGTAAGTAGTCAAATCCACTTGACTGTCAATAATTTTTGGTTCGCTAGTTGGCTCAGATTCGCTTATTGCTTCGCCTAATACATTTGACGTGGCGTCAGTTTGGTTATGCGGTTGGGTGTTTTGGTTATTATCAGCTGAATTCATCAATCATCACTCCTATTATCAAGGTAACCGTCACCAAGGCAACGGTTACATGTTAAAACGTCTAAAGTTATTGGCTTTGATAATGGTGAATCCCTTTGATTTCAAGAGTGAGTCGCATTATTTGCGGGTCAAAATGGTGTTTTTCCTATGAAATCCACACTAAATTTGCGTATTTATGACATAAGAAGACAAAAATTGCTCCAAACATTGCTAAAAACAAGGCGTTAAGCGCGTACTTGTTGTTGGGTTACTGCATCAAAAATTTGGCTAGGTCGAACAAATCCAAGGGTGTCGCCGAGTAAATAACCGATGGCATCACCAAAATAATGATAAGCAGCCGCGAAATCAGTTGCAGGCGTTAGCCCCGATAGGTTACAACTCGTGGATACCAAAAATCCAAATGGGTTATTGTTGTCTGCTTGGGCGATGTGACTGCATAGTTTGGCAATCATCGGATGGCTAATCACTCGTATGGCTAAGCTATCTCGCCCCCCTGTAACCCACTCGGGGATTTTGCCTTGCAATGATGCAGGAATCGGTAACAACCAAGTGGTGGCTTGTGCATCGCTAGACTGCCAACTTGCCTCAATAGTGTTGACTACCTGCTGTGGTAACGGCTGTAAAAATGGCTGAATATGGGCGATATCGCCTGTGATAACAATCATGCCTTTTTCGATTGGACGTTGTTTAATCGCTAAAATCTGTTTCACTGCTGTTTCGTTAAACGGGTCACAGCCGATTCCCCACACCGCTTCGGTTGGATAAGCCAGTAGATTGCCGGCTTGTAAAAATTGCTGAACTGCATCGAGCTGGGTGTCATTAAATTGCATTATATACCTCGATTATTTTGTAGTTTTTTTTGTTCATCGCTTATCAAAATTAAGGGCGGCAGCGCATATATAGACCGCCGCGCTGCATCACCAGTCCCATGAGTTCAAGTTCAATCAGCCAGCCCATAAGTGTCGCAATATCGGTGCGGGTCTTATCGACCAAGCTGTCTAAATCTTGCCCTACCCAATCAAGTTGATTAAGTAGTGTCTGCAAATGTGGCGGCATATCCATCACCAATGGCGCTTGGTGCGGCTGGGTGTTTGGTGCTGATTCGGACGGTAATTGAGGGCTATTGCTCACTGCCTGTGCAACTATCGGCGCTGGTTCAACCTCGGTGGCTTTGACAAGCGGTGATTTAAAAATTGATAAATCTTCCAAAATTTGCGAGGGATGATCGACCAAGGTCGCACCCTCTCGAATTAATTGGTGGCAACCTTTGGCGTTGAGGTTGTCAATATGACTAGGAATAGCAAAGACTTGTTTGCCTTGCTCGTTGGCTTCTCTGGCAGTGATGAGCGAGCCGCTTTTGGCAGCGGCTTCTACAACCAAAGTTGCCAAACTTAGCCCAGCGACGAGCCGATTGCGCCTGGGAAAATGGTAGCGATTGCTCGGCATATCAGGCAATAATTCACTAATGACGCAGCCACCTGACGCAATAATATGGGCTTTAAGGCTGGCATGATTTTTTGGGTAACAATGTTTAATACCATTGCCCAGTACCGCAATAGTACCACCTTGTGTGCCCGTCATCTGTAGACTTAACGCACCTAAGTGCGCTTGTTTGTCAATGCCTTCTGCCATGCCACTGGTGATCCATAAGCCTTCGTGCGCCAAATATTGCGCCATATCAAAGGCAATTTTTTCAGCATGGGGGCTAGGTTTACGACTCCCAACAATCGCCAATTGTGGTTGGCTTAATGCAGATAAGTTGCCTTGATACAATAGCAAAGGAGGTGGGTCATAGATGTTTTTTAACTGAGTCGGATATAAAGGGTCATTATCAAACACCACACCATACTGCCCTTGTGATAGTTCTAATAGCGTATCATGCAAAAATTGGCTGGTTCGACTAGCGCTGATAAACTCAGCAAAGCGTTTGTGATGATTATCATGCAAGCCCAGCGATTGCCAGTCTGCCAGCTTAGCTTGAATCGCTTGTTCAGCGCTACCAAAACGCGCTACAAGCTTATTATAAACAGGTACCGATAAGTTCACTAAATGCCATAACAATAAGGCAGCCTGCTGCGCGGGGTTTAGGTTAGGCTGATAGTCCTGCATCACGTATATTCCTTAGGCATGTGTATGGCTTATGAATGTTTGCTATTATAAATTTTTCTCACGATAAAAACTTTAAAGACAGCAAAGCCAGTCAAGGTGACTGGCTTTTGAACAATCGCTTACCCATCAAGCATAAGCAAGGGCGAGCAAGCAAAGGTAAGCGAAAGCGTTAGTTGCCGACAGCAGGCAATAAAAAATCTTGCTCATGAATCGGTGATTCTGCATCAAGTACATAAGCGTAGCTAATATCGTTAAATGCTTTAAATACCATCACATGACCGATTTGCTCACTTGGCAACCGTACTGCCCCACCTTTCACGGATGAATAGTCGTCCAAGACTAAAGCGCCTTTTTGATAAACCGTCAACACATCGCCTGGCTCAGCGCCTTGGCTGGTACCCAAGTTAATGGCAATCACCCCATCTCGACCGGCACTACTAATGGAATTTAAAATACGAATCACGCGACCGCCACGGGTAACGCTGGCAGGTTTTGGATAAAAAGCGGGTGGCAAGTACTGACCGACTTCGACAAACACACGGTCACCTTCGCGCACTTCTTGACCATACGATTTTTTAAGCTCGATACTAGAAACACCGTTTGATGCTACGCTAGTGACGATACCTGCGGCAACTTGGGTGACTTCAAGACCGATGATTTTACGGGTGGTTGGGTCAACATATGGTTCGCCCTCACGATAAACGCCATAGCGTTGTCCTACAATGAGTGGCACGCCTTTGGCATAGATTTTGTTACCGACACCTGTGATAATGTTTTTATCTTTTGAAGCAAGTACATAGGGGGTAGTTTTAAAGTCATCAGGCGATACGATGATATTGCGCTCAAGCCATGTTTCAATGGCAGTCAAAGGAATCGCAGCGATACTACCTGCAGCACTCACCACTGTAGTTGTGGTGACTGGCGCGTTAATGGCTTTTTCAATGCCTGCACAGCCTTCCCCCGTATCTACACCGACCAATTTTTGCCCTTTAATCACACATAAGATAATCACATCTTTTGGATAAATCAGATTCGGATTACGAATCTGCTTATTGGTCGCCCAAATTTCTTTCCAGCGCCACGGACTTTCTAAGAATCTACCGGAGATATCCCAAAGCGTATCACCTTTTTTTACCACGTAACGGTTAGGAGCATCGGCTTTGATACGAGGCGGCGGGTTGTTAGCAGCGGCCACCGAAGTCACTGTCATACCTAGGGTTGCCAACAAAGCGAAGGATAATTTTTTCATTGTCGTGGTCTTATAGTTCATCATAGCCCAATGCTCAAGGTTAACCGCTTAACGCTTTAAATGGCATACTCTTTACCATCACTTATTAAAATCATAGCCAAATGTTGTGTTATGTGTCGCAAAATCACCCATAATTTGCACTATGTAAATTTTGGTTAGCATAGCATAAAATAATTGGGGCTTGACAAATTTTCTCTTTAAATCGTTTTTTAAATGATTTGGTAGATTTTAATCACTCAATCATTATCATTGATTATTTGCTATTGTGAAGCGATTGGTTTGCACCTATATATAAGTTATAGTAGCCAAACTTTAGCGTTTGCGTTACCCTATGCCAATTTTTTTAGAGAATTTTTGCCTTATTATTTGCCTTATTAACAGTTGATAGATTATGACTTTACGTACCATTTTAAATTACCCAGATCCGAGACTTCGTACCCTTGCCAAGCCTGTCACCCACTTTGATGATGATCTAAAAACCTTGATTGATGATATGTTTGAAACCATGTATGCCGCCAAAGGTATTGGTCTGGCGGCGACACAAGTGGATGAGCACATTCAATTGGTGGTGATGGACTTATCTGAAGATGGCAGCCAGCCTCGGGTGTTTATCAACCCTGTTATCACCCCGTTAGCCGATGAATTATATAGCTACGAAGAAGGGTGTTTGTCTGTGCCAGAGTATTATGACAAAGTCGATAGACCCAAACATGTCAGAATTGAGGCACTCGACGCGCAGGGCAATCCGTTCGTTGAAGAAGCACAAGGCCTACTTGCCGTATGTATCCAACATGAAATCGACCACTTAAATGGTAAAGTTTTTGTGGATTATTTATCCAAGCTCAAACAAGACCGTGCGCGTGATAAAGTGCGTAAAGTTGTCAAACAGCGTGAAAAAGATGCTGAACATAAAAGATTGTGATTTTTAACTCATAAGGGAAAACCATGACCACTCGCCCATCGCGTATCGCCACCGTCACACGAAATACCGCCGAAACCCAAATTACCGTGTCTATCAACCTTGACGGTACCGGTCAAGGCAACATTGACACGGGCGTGCCATTTCTTGACCATATGCTTGACCAAATCAAACGACATGGCTTAATTGACATGGATATTACCTGTAACGGTGACACCCACATTGACGACCATCACAGCGTCGAAGATGTCGGTATCACGCTAGGTCAAGCCTTCAAACAAGCGATTGGGAATAAAAAAGGCATCGTGCGTTATGGGCATTTTTATGCCCCGCTTGATGAAAGCCTCTCCCGTGCGGTAGTGGATATTTCAGGGCGCCCTGGACTGCACATGGATATCCCGTTTACCCGTGCGATGATTGGTGCGTTTGATGTGGATTTGTTCAGTGAATTTTTCTATGGCTTTGTCAATCATGCCATGATAACTATTCATTTGGATAATTTGAAAGGCAAAAACAGCCATCACCAAATTGAAAGTACGTTTAAAGCGTTTGCTCGTGCGCTGCGCATGGCAGTGGAATATGATGAAAGGGCACTCGATAGATTGCCGAGTACGAAAGAAAGTCTTTAATAGCAACCTGTAAAAATAAAAGCCCTGTTTGAAACAAGGGCTTTTTTTATGCTAGTTGTTTTGTACTAATTTTTGCGTTTTAGTCTTTAAAATTATTAAATTGCAGTGGCACACCAAATTGTTTTTCTTTCAAAAACGCCATCGCTTGCTGTAGCGTGTCTTTTTTCTTATCATTGACTCGTATTTTATCGCCTTGAATCGCTGCCGATACTTTCAAATCCGACTCTTTTAATGCCTTACTGATTTTTTTGGCAGTATCGCCATCAAGTCCATCTTTGAGATTGACCACCTTTTTCATTTGTTTGCCCGAGCCTTGATTATCCTGTGGGTCGAGTGACTGCAAATCCACCCCACGTTTTATCATGTTTTTCTCAAGCATGGCATACACGTTTTCCATCTGCAACTCATTGTCTGCGGTGATGGTGATTTTTTTGTCTTTCTCATTCAGTTCGACTTTAATATCGCTGCCTTTAAAATCAAAGCGAGTGGCGATTTCTTTCTCGGTATTTTGCACGGCATGTTTAACTTCAAATAACTGTAACTCTGAAACCACGTCAAATGATGGCATGAGGTTTTCCTTATCAAATTTGTTGAATAAAATCTAAAAAATTTGCCCTATCATAACTGATTTTGTCAATTTTTAACAATTAATCGGCTGTTATCACCACAGATAATCATATAAAATAAATCATAAATGATATTATGATTTAAAATACTAATTAAGATAATTAACTTTTTAATCACGCTGATTACAGTTTTTTACCTTATTTGTTTGTATAATGATTAAGCAAATAGGTCATTTACTAAAAAATGTAGTATAACAATTTACGATAATAAGGAGTAGGACATGGCGTTTAGCGATATGATTGGCAAACAAGTGCCAAGCGTGATTTTCCATACCCAACAGCAAGGCAAATGGGTAGATATTAGCACGGATGAATTATTTAAAGGCAAAAAAGTAGTATTATTCGCCTTACCTGGGGCATTTACACCAACGTGTTCATCACTGCATTTACCCCGCTATAATGAATTGGCAACTGAATTTGCCAAACTAGGCGTTGATGACATCGTGTGCGTCTCGGTCAATGATACCTTTGTTATGAATGCTTGGGCTAAAGACCAAGACTGTAGCAATGTGACCATGATTCCAGATGGGAACGGTGAGTTTGCCGAAGCGATGGGACGCTTAATTGATGACTCAGCAATTGGGTTTGGCAAACGTTCATGGCGTTATTCGATGCTGGTCGATGATGGTAAAATCGTCAAAATCTTTGACGAACCCCAAGACAGCGGCAGTGATGACCCATACGAAGTATCAGATGCCGATACCATGATTAAATATATTGACCCAAACTGGCAAGACAAACCCTCTGTCTGTATTTTTACCAAGCCTGGTTGCCCATATTGTACCAAAGCCAAAGAAACGTTAACCGAAAAAGGTTTCGAGTTTGAAGAAATTGTACTTGGTAAAGATGCCAGTATTACCTCAGTGCGAGCCATTACTGGTCGTGAAACCACCCCACAGGTGTTTATCGGTGGCAAACACATCGGTGGTAATGATGACTTGCAAAAATACTTTGCTGATGCACAATAATGTTTGATTAAATAAAAAAAGACAGTCTAGGCTGTCTTTTTTATTGGCTAGTTAAAATTATTTTCGATGTCTTCGAGTGCCATCATCAAAGTCATCACCTGCTCCTCGACTGTTTCAATGTCACTTTTTAATGCCGTCTGCTCATCAAGCAATGTTAACAAATCCACTTTTCGGCTATCCTCGTACAAACTACTATCGCCTAACTGTTCTTCAATTTTCGCCAGTTTTTCGCCCAATTTTTCTAGCTGTTTCTCATCGTTTTCGATTTTTTTACGAATGGGCGCGGTGAGTTTACGCTGTTCAGCGGATTTTTTGCGTTGTTCTTCTTTGGATAACGCATTGGGTACGTTAGATGTTTCACGTGAAACATCTGTTTTATGGTCAGCTAATTTTTTGTCTTCGAGCTTTTTATTGTCGCTCGCTTGTTTGGCTTGCTGTTTACGGGTTTGTGATAACCACTGACTATAATAAGCGATGTCATTGTCAAAGATGTTACATTGCCCGTCATGCACCAAATATAGCTCATCGCAAACATTGGCTATCATTTCTCGGTCATGTGACACCAGAATGACCGCCCCTTCAAATTCTTGCAAGGCCATGCTCAATGCTTGCCGCATCTCCAAGTCTAGGTGGTTGGTCGGCTCGTCTAATACCAAAACATTGGGGCGCTGCCATACAATGAGTGCAAGGGTGAGTCTTGCCCGCTCGCCGCCAGAGAATAACTTGCTTTTGGTATCAATGCGCTCACCGCGAAAGTCAAAACTACCTAAAAACGCGCGTAAATCAGCGTCTGAGGTTTTGCCTGCGAGACGCTGTAGCATCAACATGGGTGATGCTTCGCCATCGAGGCTATCCATTTGGTGTTGGTTAAAATACCCTAGTACCAAACTGTCTGCGGCTTTACGCGTCCCAGACAAGATAGGCAACTCACCCACCAACCCTTTAATGACCGTTGATTTGCCTGCGCCATTCATCCCTAGCAGACCGATACGGCTGTCAGGGGTAATTTGTAGGCGAATATTCTCGATGAGGGCTACACCATTGTAACCCACACTGGCATTGTCTAGCACCAATAATGGCGATGTTAATTGCACAGGGGATTTGAAACGAAACTGAAACGGATTATCCGCCATGATAGGCGCTAGCTCGGTCATCCGTTCTAGCTGTTTGACACGGGCTTGCGCTTGTTTGGCTTTGGAGGCTTTGGCTTTAAAACGGCGGATAAAATCTTCAAGGTGGGCACGGGTTTCTTGCTGTTTTTCAAACTGTTGCTGCTGCTGGGCTAGGCGTTCACTGCGGGTACGCACAAAGGTGCTGTAATTGCCTGTATAAAGGGTCATTTGTTGGTTTTCAATGTGCAAGATATTGCTCACCACATTATCCAAAAACGCTTGGTCATGCGAAATCATGAGTAGCGTGCCGTCATAGGCTTTGAGCCATTCTTCAAGCCATAAGATGGCATCTAAATCCAAGTGATTGGTCGGTTCATCAAGTAACAATAAATCCGCACGGCTCATTAAGGTTTTGGCAAGGTTTAGGCGCATACGCCAGCCCCCTGAAAAACTACTTACAGGTTGGCTTTCTTGGGCGACATTAAACCCAAGTCCTGTCATGATTTGGGAGGCTTTTGCAGGGATACTATAGCCATGGATATCATCAAAGCGCGCGTGCACATGGGCAAGCTCATCTTCTGACAAGGTATCTGGATGGTTAATCTTATCTTGCAGCTCAAAGTATTCTTGGTCGCCACTCAACACAAAATCTATCGCCGACTGGTCAGTGGTTTCAATCTCTTGCGCCATATGACCGATTTGCCAACTGTTGGGAACCGATAGACTGCCTGTGTCGAGTGCCAATTCGCCTTCGCCTTTTTGGTTCAATAGCGTCGCAAAAAAACTGGATTTACCTGTGCCATTGTTGCCTGTTAACCCGATTTTCCAACCTGGATGGATTTGCAAATTAACATCTTTAAATAATACCCGCCCATCACGGCGAATACTGGCATCTTTTAGTTCTATCATAATCGGCTCAAAACTCAAAAAATTTGACTAAAATTAAATGGGAAAAATTCTTGATAGTATAAAGCAAGCACCCCATAATAAGAAAAAAGTTTTTATAAGGAATACCCCGATGAGTGATACCGTAACTGATAGTATGGTTGATGGCATGACCTTGACCGATAATGCTGCCAAAAAAGTGCGTAACCTACGTGATTCAGAAGGCAATAACGACTTGATGCTACGGGTATATGTGACGGGTGGTGGCTGTTCAGGTTTTTCGTATGGTTTTAATTTTGAAGAAAACTTGGGCGATGATGATGCTACCTTTAGCAACGATGACGTAGCATTGGTCGTTGATAGTTTGAGCTACCAATATCTACATGGCTCAACCATTGATTACGTGGAAGGATTAGAAGGCTCGCGTTTTACCGTCAACAATCCAAACGCCACCACGACTTGTGGTTGTGGTTCGTCATTTTCTATCTAGCTTTAGTGGCTAATTTTACTGGGTTTCTTTATCTAGTTGGCTTGAACAATTAAAAGGCTTTAGCTTAAATTCTGTCTTAAATATAGTCAGCAACTGTTAATTTTAGCCTTTTAATTTTCGTTTATCCTGTATTTTTTATCTTTGAACAAAATCATCTACATTTTTTCAGCGTTTATCAGATTTGATTTGTATCGTTAGCCTTTATCCGTAATAATGGTTTTATCAACAGCGTGCTGACACTTAACCGTGTTATCAACAAGTACCCTAATATTGGTTGATATTAATTTATTGTTGTTAATTACTTAATGTTAAATGTGTTAATGATTTAAGTTTGTTAGCTAAGCATGATTATTAAGCAATCTTTATTACTAATTTAATAATACCAAGGAGCCTTATCATGGCTAAATTATCTTTAGACTCACTCAATAACATCGACGGTTTCATTGCAGCTGCATTGGTTGACAGCGAATCAGGCCTAGCCCTTGCCACAACAGGTAATGGTATCGACCTTGAAGTTGCAGCAGCGGGTAACACTGAAGTGGTACGTGCAAAACGTAAAACTTCTAAAGCATTAGGTCTTAACGACAAGATCGAAGATATCCTAATCACATTAAGTAAACAATATCACTTAATCCGTCCGCTAGTACGTAACGAAAACCTATTTTTGTACCTAGTACTTGATCGCCAAAAATCAAACCTAGCTATGGCGCGTCATGAATTAAAAGGGTTTGAGACTGAATTAGATTTCTCTTAATGCTTTTTTGATTAAAAGTGACAGATGTCAGATAAAAATTACCACTTAATCGAGTAATACGATAGTTTTTATCATACCCACGGTATTTACTGTGGGTTTTTTACGTTTGGCAATTATCGCAATTGGTAATTTCGTCATCACGATATTTTGATAGTGTTTGTATAAATTTGGTGGCATAATTTCACACAATTAAAAATAATTTTAGGATAACTATGACCCAAGCGACTCAAACTTGTACTTCTTTGCAGCTACCTTCTTGGCTGACCGCTGAAAACATTCATGGCATGCTACGGGGTATCGAAAAAGAAGGCTTACGTATGAGCCCTGAGGGATATATCGCCACTACCCCACACCCGGCAAAGCTTGGCTCAAAACTCACCCACCCTTTTATCACTACTGATTATGCCGAAAGCTTGTTAGAGCTAATTACTGAGCCAAAACCCACGGTGAAAGAAGCGCTTGATATGCTGCGTGATTTGCATATTGTGGTACAAAATGCTTTGACCGATGACGAGCTGTTTTGGTCGATGTCAATGCCCTGTATGATTTCGGGCGATGAAGATATTTTGCTGGCCGACTATGGCACCTCAAACTCAGGTAGATTAAAAACCCTCTATCGTCACGGTCTAGGCATCCGCTATGGTCGCCGTATGCAGACCATTGCAGGACTGCATTATAATTTATCATTTGGTGATAATTTATTCACCGCTTGGCAACAGCAGTTAGGTGATACCCAGCTATTAACTGAATTTAAAAATGAAAAATACTTGGGTCTGATTCGTAACTTTAAGCGTCTAAGTGGTATGGTGCTGTACTTGGTTGGTGCAAGTCCTGCCGTATGTGCGTGTTTTTTAAAGGGTCGCGAGCACACGCTAAAGCCAATGAACGCATCAACTTACTATTTACCTAATGCTACCTCTCTGCGTATGGGGAAACTGGGTTACCAAAATAGCGTACAAGATGATTTAGATATCCGCTACAACAGTCTCGATGAATATGTCGCAGGTTTGCGTAATGCCATCCACACGCCGCATCCTAATTTTACCGCGTTGGGACTCGATGACGATAATGGCTATCCCATTCAAATCAATGACCATATTTTGCAGATTGAAAACGAGTACTACAGCCCGATTCGACCCAAACAAATCACCCAACCTGGCGAAAACCCCAGTGATGCGTTAGCCAAGCGCGGTATCGCTTATGTGGAACTCCGAGCGATTGACTTAGATCCGTATAGCGAAATCGGTATCAGCTTAAATACTGCCTGTTTTATGGAAATTTTGGCATTGTACTGCCTATTGCTCGATAGTCCTGACTTATTGCCCGAGGAAGATGCCCTACTTGCTCAAAATCAAGAAAAAATTGTCAATCAAGGGCGCGAGCCAAACTTAATGATTGATACAGTAGCGGGGCAAGTTGCGTTTAAAGACTGGCTACTACAGCATTTACTCGGTATGCGTAAGCTATCAGAACTCATGGATGTCACCTATGGTAGCAATGATTACCGTAACGCGTGGCAATCGATGATGGCAAAAGCGCAAAATCCAGACAATACCCTATCAGCGCAAGTGTTAGCCGATACCAAACGCTTTGATAGTAGCTGGCAGTTTGGTAAGTCACTGGCGCAAATGCATGCCAATCGCTTAAGACATCAAGGATTGGTCCCTGAGCAAATGACTTACTTTGAGCAGCTTGCCAAAGACTCTGTGCGTGAGCAAGCCGATATCGAGCAAAATGACACACAAGATTTTTATGCCTATGTGGGTCAATTTCGCTAGTTAGCAAGTGCTAGTAATCAGGTATCGTTGCGCTGACTATTTTGTAGGATTAAATTTCTAAAATTCTAAGCGCTATGGTTTGGCTTATTCTTTTTCACTAAATTGTTTGATGGTTTTTTTATGCGTGATGCTTCATTGACCCACAGCTTTTTAAGTTATCGGGGACTGGCAGGACTATTGACGTTAGCCAGCATTATTGGCATGAGTTTCGCCTATTTTTATTTGCAAGGGGTGGTAAAATTAGACCCGTGTCCGCTGTGTATCTTTCAGCGAGTGGGTTTGATTGTAATGGGGATTTTTGCGTTTATCGCCTTTTTGCTCAATCCAAAACAAGTTTGGGCAAAGATTTTGTTGATGTTTGGCGCGCTGCTCGGAATTTTGTGGTCAATTGCGGTGGCGATTCGCCATGTCTGGATTCAACATCTGCCACCTGACCAAGTCCCGTCGTGTGGTCCTGGGCTAGACTATTGGATGGATACGTTGCCGATTGCCCAAGTGTTGAAAGAAGTGTTTAAAGGTTCTGGCGAGTGTGCGGTGATTGACTGGACGTTTTTAGGCTTTAGTATCCCAGAATTATCATTGGGGTTTTTTAGCATTTTATTGGTAATGATTATTTTGGCGATACGTCAAAGCAATACTCGATAACACTATCGGTCATGGGTTAAACCCATGAAAAAGGCGATAATCAATCGCCTTTTTTATTAGCTTTTTTAGTCGCTTTATTCCCATTCAATGGTCGCTGGTGGCTTACTTGAGATATCGTAGGTCACACGTGATACTTCTTTGATTTCATTCATGATGCGATTAGACACGGTTTCAATCAAATCATACGGTAAATGCGCAAAACGTGCTGTCATAAAGTCGATGGTTTCAACCGCCCGTAACGCAATCACCCATGCATAGCGGCGACCATCACCAACCACGCCCACTGATTTTACCGGTTGGAACACGGCAAACGCTTGTGCGGTTTTATCATACCACCCAGATTTTTCCAACTCTTGCATAAAGATGGCATCAGCTTGCCGCAAAATATCGGCATATTCTTTTTTCACTTCACCCAAGATACGCACGCCTAGCCCTGGACCTGGGAAAGGATGACGATAAATCATTTTTTCAGGTAGCCCTAATGTCACGCCGAGCTTACGCACTTCATCTTTAAACAAGTCACGTAAGGGTTCAATGAGTTTGAACTGCAAATCGTCTGGCAAGCCACCGACATTGTGGTGCGACTTGATTACATGCGCTTTGCCTTGGTGACTTTTTGCCGATTCAATAACATCGGGGTAAATGGTACCTTGTGCCAAGAATTGAATGCCTTTGCCCTCACCCGACAGTTCACGTGCGGTATCTGCAAACACATCAATAAAGGTTTTGCCAATGATTTTACGTTTGGCTTCTGGATCGCTAACGCCAGCTAATGCGGTCAAAAAACGTTCCTCAGCATCCACCCGAATAACTTTAACGCCCATGTTTTCAGCAAAGATTTGCATCACTTGGTCGCCTTCATGGAGCCGTAACAAACCATTATCAACAAACACACAGGTTAGCTGCTCGCCAATCGCTTTGTGAAGCAGTGCAGCTACCACTGAGCTATCTACGCCGCCCGAAAGTCCCAACAACACTTGCTCATCGCCAATTTGTTCTTTTAACTGCGCCACACGCATTTCAATGATGTTATCCGGCGTCCACGCATTGGCACAGCTACAGATTTGGTGCACAAATCGGCTAATCAATGCTTCACCTTGCAAAGTATGGGTCACTTCTGGATGAAACTGCACCCCATAATAATGCTTGCTTTCATTTGCCATTGCAGCAATTGGACAGCTTGGGGTTATCGCAGTCACTTCAAAGCCTGCAGGTAACTCAACAACTTTGTCACCATGACTCATCCAAACGTGTAATTTGTTGGGCTCATCTTCAATGTCTTTGAAGAAGCTATCTTGAGCGGTTTTTTCAATGATAGCAGCGCCAAACTCTTGGTGACTACTGGCTTCAATTTTGCCACCAAACCGATCTGCCATCGCCTGCATACCATAGCAAATGCCTAATACAGGCACATTGATATCAAATACGGCGTCATTAATTTTTGGGCTATTTTCTGCATACACGCTCTCTGGACCACCCGATAAAATAACCCCTTTTGCACCAAAGTCGTGAATGCGCTGTGCGTCAATATCGTATGGGTACATTTCACAGAATACCCCTGCTTCACGCACACGGCGCGCAATCAGTTGACTGTACTGTGAACCATAATCCAATACCAAGATACGGTCTTGTTTGATTGAGTTGTTGGATGTTGACATACGAGCCTCTTTAAATTTGGATAAATAGCTTAATTGAACTGATGCTAACAGGTTTCAAAAATTTATGGGTATTGTACCAATTAACGGCTTTATTTGCTGATTTTTATAGAGTTAAAAATAGCTACATGAATGTTTTAAGTAAAAATTTTCCCTAAAAAATTTCTCTGATAAACGGTCTTTATTTGGATTTTTTTGTATCCTTTTCACCAATTGATTATCTTTGTTACACAAACCTCATCTAATAGGCTGTAGGTTTACCAAACTCTACGAAAAAATTGCTGATATTGCTACATATTAGACGCAAAAATTTATTATTATGAGACGGTAATAACCGAAAACGGTTTTACGAAAAATTGATTTTAATTTATGCATTTTAAGTTAACGTCAGGTTTAATCGTTTTTCGACAATAAAAATAATAGTCATATTAAAATTTTTTTAAACACTGGTATGGCTTGGATAAAAAAACTTCAAATGAGGATACAATCATGGTAGATAATATTAATAATTCAGATTTAAACCGCGACCCTATCACTGGTGAACCAGGCTCACATCCAATCGGTACTGCTGTAGGCGGTATGGGTGGTGCGGCTGCAGGTGCAGCCATCGGTGCTATTGGTGGTCCATTAGGTATGTTAATTGGTGGCGCAATTGGCGCTATCGCTGGTGGTGCTGCAGGTCACGCCGCAGGTGAAGCGATTGACCCAACCGTTGAAGATACTTATTGGAATGATACCTATTCACGAACAACTTATTATAAAGATGGTTACGATTATACCACTGATTATCAACCAGCTTATGCCGTCGGTTATGCCAATCGTGCAAAATACCCAGCGGGCACAACGTTTGACAGTGTAGAATCCGATCTTGAACGTAGCTGGCATGAAGTAAAAGGTAGTTCACGTCTTGCATGGCAAGATGCCAAAGAAGCGATTCGTGATGGTTGGGATAGAACAGATGCTCGTATTTCTGGTCAAGAATATTCACCACGTTTACGTACAGTGGATGGCTATGCAGAAGGTGAAGAAAAAGGTCATCCTGTTGCTACTGGTACAGGTGCATTAGGTGGTGCCGCAGCTGGTGCAGCCGTTGGTTCAGTAGCGGGTCCTGTTGGTACATTAATTGGTGGTGCGATTGGCGCCGTGGCAGGTAGCGCGGCAGGTCATGAAGTCGGTGAAGCAGTCAACCCTACCACGGCTGAAGATGCCTACGAAAAACCTCATCCAGTTGCTAGTGGTTCTGGTGCACTAGGCGGTGCAGCAGCAGGTGCAGCCGTTGGTTCAGTAGCAGGTCCTGTTGGTACCTTAGTGGGTGGCGCGATTGGTGCTGTAGCCGGTGGTGCAGCAGGTCATGAAGTGGGTGAAGCAGTCAACCCAACTGAAGCCGGTGAACAACGTAAAGAAGCTAACCCTGTTGCCAGTGGCACAGGCATGGCAGCTGGTGCCGCCACAGGCGCAGCAATTGGTGCCGTAGGTGGTCCAGTAGGTTCATTGGTTGGCGGTGCTATTGGTGCCGTAGCAGGTGCAGCCACAGGTAACGCCGTAGCAAATACGCTTGAAGGTAATACAGAAGAAGATACCTACTGGCGCAATAACTACAATACAACGACTTACTATAGCCAAGGTTATGATTACGATACCGACTATCGCTCAGCGTATGATTATGGTTATCGTGCACGTCATCATTTTAATACAGCCAATGAGTTTGAAAGTGTTGAAAATGATTTACGCAATGATTGGGAACAATTCAAAGGCAATTCACGTTTGACTTGGGACCAAGCTCGCCTAGCAGCACGTGATGCATGGTATCGTATTAAGCGTTAATCTTTTGATTAAGGTAGCTTTACACAAAAAAAGACTTTCATTTACTTGAAAGTCTTTTTTTATTTGAACTATCAAAATCAAAGACAAAAAAGCTGGTCTATTAAATTACCATTTTGATGCCAATACCGATTAACACTAGGCCACCAAAAATTTCAGCCTTACTCTCTAGCCACGTGCCTGATTGCTTGCCCATAAATACGCCAATAAAGCTAAAAATCCCTGTTACTACGGCAATTACTGCACAGGATACATAAGGATTAACTGGGATTAAATTTAAGGTAAATCCGGCTGCCATTGCATCAATACTGGTTGCAATCGCTAAAGTAGTCATGGTTTTATGGGTGATGACAACATTGGCATCATTGGCGATATCTAAAGCAATATTGTGCGGGGTGGAGTCTTGTGATGTCGCATCTTCATCATCGCCAGATAAGGCTTCATACAGCATTTTTCCACCAAGCCCTACCAAAATAATACACGCGATCCAAGGCGCCCAATTTGCAATAAATCCTAAGATTGAACGTCCACCGAGATAACCAATCAACGGCATCAAACCTTGAAAGACGCCAAAATATACGCCTGCCATAACCGCAATTTTGGTCGTATCTTGGCGGTGTTTGGCACCCAATCCAATCGCCACAGCAAAGGCATCCATTGATAAGGCTATCGCTAGCAGTAATAAGGCAATCATGTGATATCTCTTTTAAAAATTCAAGCTGAAATAAAACCACCTTATTACAACATAAGGTGGTTTCCATTGTATTAAAACACGACTCTAAAATCGGATTAAATATCCAAGTTGGTCACCGTTAACGCATTCTCCTCAATAAAGGCACGACGCGGCTCTACATCATCACCCATCAGACACGAGAACAAATGGTCAGCAGCAATCGCATCTTCAATGGTGACTTTTAGCATATGGCGGTTTTCTGGGTCCATTGTGGTTTCCCATAATTGATCAGCGTTCATCTCTCCTAGCCCTTTATAACGCTGAATCGCTAAACCACGGCGCGCATCACTCATAATAAATTGCCATAGATAACCCATGTCTTTGATCGGCAGTTTTTTATCACCTTTAGCGACATAAGCGGTATCTGACAACATGTCTTTCCACTGGCTGGTCAAGCGATGCAAACGGCTATACTCACCTGAACCAATAAATGCGGTATCTAATAAGTACGCATGTGGCAATTGATGGATAAAAATCGTCACACGCGGTAGATAATAGGTTTTTTGATGATCGCCTTCTTGTTTGCTAAAGGGCTCTAATTCAATTTGTGGGTGTAATCCGTCTGCCGTCACTGCTAGATTCTGCGCTAACGCTTCTAGCCAATTTCGCATTTGTGCTTCATCTTCAATCATTGGCATGCTAAGTTTGCTGGTGATTGCCAACGCATCCAATACGGCGCTTGGATATTTGATTTGCAAACGGTTTTTGATGGTCTGAGTTTGGTTATAATCATTGAGCAAGGTTTCTAGTGCTTGCCCTGTGACCGCAGGCGTACCTTCGCTCAAATGCAACTGGGTATCGTCAATGGTTGACGACAATAAATAGGCCTTTAACGCTTCATCATCTTTGACGTACAATTCTTGGCGACCTTTTTTCACTTTGTACAGCGGTGGCTGCGCAATATAAATATGACCACGTTCTAATAGCTCTGGGGTTTGACGGAAAAAGAACGTCAGGAGCAAGGTGCGAATATGTGAACCATCCACGTCCGCATCGGTCATGATGATAATTTTGTGATAGCGTAATTTGTCAGGATTGTACTCATCAGGCCCGATGCCTGTCCCCAATGCGGTAATCAAGGTACCCACTTCCTGCGACGATAGCATCTTATCAAAACGCGCACGTTCTACGTTTAGAATTTTACCTTTCAGCGGCAAAATCGCCTGCATTTTACGGTTACGCCCTTGTTTGGCAGAACCGCCTGCCGAGTCCCCTTCCACAATGTATAGCTCTGACATTGCAGGGTCTTTTTCTTGGCAATCAGCAAGTTTGCCGGGCAGACCTGCGATATCCAGGGTGGTTTTACGGCGAGTCATTTCACGAGCTTTACGCGCAGCTTCTCGCGCACGGGCGGCATCGATGATTTTACCAGCAATCCCTTTGGCAGCATTGGGATTTTCAAGCAAGTAAGCGCTAAACTTATCGTGCATGGCTGATTCAACCGCGGGTTTGACTTCACTTGATACCAGTTTATCTTTGGTTTGGCTTGAGAATTTTGGGTCAGGTACTTTGACAGAAATAATCGCCGTTAGACCTTCCCGCGCATCGTCACCTGTCACCGCAACTTTTTCTTTTTTCATCAAGTTTTCGCTATCCATATAGCTATTTAGGCAGCGTGTTAATGCCGAACGAAAACCAGAAAGATGGGTACCACCATCTTTTTGCGGAATATTGTTGGTAAAGCATAATACTTTTTCGTTGTAGCTATCTGTCCATTGCAATGCCACTTCAACGCTGATACCGTCATTTTCTTCACTGGTAAAATGAAACACCTCATTTAGCCCAGTTTTGCCCGCATTGATGTAATGAACGAATTCAGATAGACCGCCAACGTGTTCAAACTCATGGCGTTTGTCATCGCGCTCATCCGTCAATACGATGCGTACACCCGAGTTTAAAAACGACAATTCGCGTAAGCGCTTGGCGAGAATTTCAAAATCAAAAATCGTGCCTGTAAAAATATCATCGCTTGGATAAAAACGCACTTGTGTCCCTGTTTGCTGGGTGGCTTCAAGCTGCTCGATAGGCGCTACGGGCTCACCATCGGCATAGGTTTGGCTATAGTGGTAGCCATCACGCCAGATATCGAGCACCAGTTTTTTTGATAACGCATTAACCACTGACACACCGACACCGTGCAAACCACCTGAGACTTTATAGCTGTTGTCGTCAAATTTACCGCCCGCATGCAGTACCGTCATAATAACCTGCGCGGCTGACACCCCTTCTTCTGGGTGAATATCGACAGGAATACCGCGTCCATTGTCTTTGACGCTGACCGATTCATCTTCGTGGATGATGATGTCAATTTGATCACAGTGATCCGCCAAGGCTTCATCAATGGCGTTATCTACTACTTCAAACACCATATGATGCAAACCTGTGCCATCGTCGGTATCGCCAATGTACATACCAGGGCGTACACGGACGGCTTCTAAGCCACGAAGTACGCGGATACTGTCAGAACCATAAGCTTTATTTTCTTGATGACTTGATTGGGTAATAGATTGTTGTGTCTGATCGGCTACATTCGCAGATGTATCAGTCATGATGACTCCATAAGTTTTGCATGGCAAAAACGTCAGAACATACTCGATTTTATGGTCAAAATCGTTGATTTTTTTCTTAGTTTTTTGGCGAAAAATAAAGGGTTTATTGTAGCAAATTTTAGGGGAAAAGTCACTGAATATCCCGGCTTATGACAGGCAAAATAGTGATTTAGCTGAGCTAGAAAAGCCGGAGTTTAAGTTACATCAGTTTGAAAAAATACTTAATCATCTAGACTTAGTCACTTAAAAATATTATTGGTTTTTATAGGTCATTTTGAACAGCTTGTACTTCAAGCGGTAATTGTCTAACGCTTCCCTGTTCCACGTGAAACAGTTTTATATTATCCTGCCAAATCTTTTGAATACTCTCGACGATATCTTGGGTAAGACTAGTAATAAACAGCTGTGAATTCACTTGTTTTAAGCCAGTTAATAACAACATAAGCGCGTCATTGTCCAATTCTGCTGTGATATCGTCCACCAATACCAAGGGTAATTTATCGACCTGATTGAGTAATGGCAACTGCGATAAGCGAAGCGCCATGACCAATAATTTTTTTTCACCCCGTGACAGCATATCGGTGGCAAGCAATGTCTGCTTGTGTTTATGCCCTGCTACATCAGTATGCACTAAATCTAGCACAACATTGATATCAGCCCGATGGCATCCCATACGCGTATAGCCAAGCTCAATGTCAGACGCTAAACGATTGGCTAAGGTAATTGCTAAGCCAGCTTCAGTATCAAACCCCGGTGTATAACGCAATCGTAATTTTTCGGCATACTGGGGTAAAAATTTTTGCACTTGCGCCAAAAAATGGGGCTGCCATTGTTCAATGATGTAGGCCCTTGCTTGGTGAATTTTTTCTGCATGTTGGCTTAGCTGGTGATCCCAAGCTGACAGTTCTTGCTGTTGCAGGCTAGTTAATGAGGCATTGCCAAAATTTTGCTTTAATAAGCTATTGCGCTGTTTTAGTAGACGCTGATAAGACAGCCAATTGGGATGAAATGATGGTTCCACGTGAAACCCTAACCAATCTAGCATTTCACGCCTTGCTTGACTACCGTCTTCTAGCTGTGCAAGGCTCACAGGCTCGAGCAATAGGGTCGGTAGTAGCTGGGCAAGTGGGCTTTGAGTCACAAGCGACTGCCCATTGAGTCGCAATTGCGTAGTAGCGTCTTGGGATTTGGCAATAGCGACCGTTTGCTCATGATTGAGCCTAGCAAAAACCGTGGTATCGCTAAAACCATGCTCAATATAATGCCTCGGTTGATGATGGCGAAAACTTTTGCCGCGCGATAATAAATAGATGCTTTCTAATAGCGACGTTTTCCCGCTGCCATTTTGACCCAAGAACACATTACAACTGCTGGGTTGTAATTCAATTGTGTGAAGATTGCGAAAATGATGAATAGCTAATTCAATAATTTGCATGATTTATCTACGTCACTACTCATCACTGGATTGAAAAAAATATGCCCGCTGACTAAATACGCATTGGCATAACCACAAATTCGTGTTTGCTGTCATTGACTTGTTGTACCAATACCGAAGCATTGGCTTGGCTCATATTAAAGTCAATTTCGCCTTGCAGTACATTCAGCACATCTAGTAAATAAGCCACGTTGAATGATATCTCTAATGGCTCACCTTGATATTTAACCCCAAGCTGCTCACTGGCTTCATCTTGCTCAGCATTGCTAGCACGTACTATCAAATTGTTATCACCTGAAAAATCAAAAATCACGCCACGCGATTTCTCGTTACTCAAAATAGCCACGCGGCGAAGCACATTCGCCAGCTGCTCTTGGTTAATACGGGCAATTTTGTTGGTCAATGATGGCATAACGCGGCGATAATCAGGGAACTTACCATCAATCAAACGGGCAGTAAAAGCCACCATGATGGCATTTTTTAGCTGACCTGTGCTATCGACTTCCCCAAAAGGGAGTAAAACTTGTAAAAATTCACGACCGACATTAAGGGTGATTTTATTATCTTGATTCGGTAGCATGCGTTTAAGCTCTGCTAATAAACGTTGTAATTCAAGTACGGCTTTTCTTGGTAAAATTGCAGCCAGTGCCACGCTATCATCACACGCTATCACCGTACGAGCCAATGCCAAGCGATGCCCATCGGTTGATACCGTCGCCAATTGCCGCTCTTTGACTTCAAACAGCATACCGGTAAGATAATAACGCACATCTTGCACCGCCATCGCAAAATGCGTTTTATCCAGCAAATCGACGAGGTCTTCGCGGCCCAATTGAATAGGCGTAACTTGTTCTGGTTCACCCAACAGGGGAAAGTCTTGGGCAGGTAAAGTGCTGAGTTTAAAACGACTACTACCGCACACAATTAGACACTGATTGTCGTCACCTACACTGATAGATACGGGTAAACCGTCGGGCAATAATTTTACGATATCTTTGAATTTGTTGGCAGGAACGGTGATTTCACCTGGTTGTTTGCACGCCGATTCTGGCAAATTGAGGGTGGCTTGTAATTCAAGCTCTAAATCTGACGCTACCATCACCAATTGAGAGTCGGTTAACGCCAATTTCATATTACCCAAAATCACCATGTTATGGCGTTTGTCAGCGGCTTTTGAAATTAAATTAATCGCTTGTAGTAAAAAATCGCGAGAGATTACTAATTGCATGGCACCGCCTCAAATCAAAATGAATGGTTATAACAAATGGAAAAATTAAAACTTATTATACGGGGTAATTGAGTAAAAATCTTTTTAATCGAGTTAACAAAATACTAAGTCTGTAACATTAATTTTAATGAGCGATAATCCTTGTCAAACATCAGATCGCTGACACAAAGTTCTTGTACTTTCTCACAGGCGTGCATGACCGTGGTATGGTCGCGACCACCAAATGACTGCCCAATTTCGGTAAAACTGTTATTGGTTAGTTCACGGGCTAAACTCATAGCCACCTGACGCGGACGAGCGATATGACGTAAACGCTTTTTACCCATCAGGTCTTTGACCGATATATCATAAAACTCAGCAACGACTTTACGAATATTATCCATACTGACCGCTTGTACACGAATAGCAATCAAATCTTTTAACGCCATTTGTACCAATTCTAAATGGATAGGCTGATTGAGCAGACGGGAAATGGCTAAAACTTTGTTGAGTGCGCCTTCCAACTCTCGCACATTGGCGATGATATGCTGAGCGATAAAAATGGCGCACTCTTTTGGCAAAATCACCTCTTGCGCTTTGGATTTTTTTTGCAAAATTTGAATACGGGTTTCTAACTCTGGCGGCTCTAGCGCTACTGCTACCCCCCAAGCCAAACGTGACTTTAAACGCTCGTCAAAATCAGTCAGTGCGCTCGGGTGTTTATCAGATGCCAAAATCACTTGTTTATTTTTGCTCATAAAATCATTGAGCAATAGCAAAAACTGCTCACTACTTTTTTGCTTGCCGGCAATCACATGAATATCATCAATAATCAATAAATCGGCTTTTTTTATTTTATCTTTGAACTCATCGATTTTCTGTTTTCTTAATGAATTCACCAGCTGGTTAACAAACTTATCGGACGTGAAGTAATAAAAACTTTTGCCTTGCTTTAAAATCTCATGGGCAATTGCTTGCATCAAATGGGTTTTCCCCAAACCTGTCGCGCCATAAATAAACAGCGGATTATTTTTAGATTGACCCAAATTGTTAGCAGTCTCTCGGCAAATACTATAAGCGATTTGATTTGATTTTGCGGTTACAAATTGGTCAAACGTGAAGTGCGGATCGATGTACTGAAAAGAGCGTTGCTGCTCATTTTTTACCAGCGTCACTTTTTGCTCACCAAGCTCTTGTGTGCTAATAGCGTCAGTGATTGCGTTACCCTTATCAATTTGAATCTGCACATGAATCGGTAGGGTTGGCTCAAGCTGATGTAAAATCGTTTGAATTTGACTTAAATGATTTTTTTCAACATAGCTGGCAAAGTACTGATTAGGTACATTGACGACCATCGTGTTGTCATGCATTGAGGCGGATAATGGGCGAATCCACATGGTAAAAATATTATCAGGTACTTGATATTTTAATTCGTCAACGCACTTAAGCCATAATGCATCAGCCATAACTTCATTTTCCTGATTCAAGTATCTTCAAAATCGGTGTAATGTATCATAAAACCGAGATTTTACAAATAAAATTATTGTGGATAATAATGTGGATATAATTGTTGATAAGTTAAAATTGGAAGTTACTAACAAACTATCAACTATTTATATACAGGTTTATCAACATCATAAATAATTGTTTTTTATTATTATTCTATTAAATATCCACTGAAATGTAGGTGCTTAATAATAATAATTAATACTTATTTAATATATAATAATAAAAATTTTTTTTGTGGATAACTTTTTGTCACGTTGTATTTGTCACATAAAAATGTTATTTTAGATAAGCAAAACAATTAACTGTAGCAGTAATTTTAAGAAAGAAATTAATCGTTAAGCTTAGTTATTCTTGACCTATTGGTTAAAATTGAGGATAATACGAGATTAACTGTTTTGAAATTTTGTATTTTAACCGCTATCGGTTAAATGTCACGTAAATTTAGCCAAGGTGAATCGCATGAAACGCACTTTCCAACCAAGCGTAATCAAACGTAAACGTACTCACGGTTTCCGTGCTCGTATGGCTACCAAAAATGGCCGTCAAGTTTTAGCTCGTCGTCGTGCTAAAGGCCGTCATCGTTTAACGGTGTAATGTCTATTTTGTTAACTTGATTTAATGTTAATATTAAAACAGGTTATAGTAAAAAGCGATATACTTCTTATATCGCTTTTTTTATTGTTGTACTAATCGTTATGCTAGAAGTCCGTTCGTAGCTAACGATTAGCATACTCCCCTACTCTATTATTTCAGCCTATTTTTACCTATCCATAAAATCTTAATAGCTTTAGCTTTTATTTTAATGGTGCTTTGGTATTGATTTGGACTTATCCTCATGATTGCAGACAAACCTTTTAAATTTGATAAATCGCAGCGGTTGCTAACGCCTAAAGATTTTAAAGCGATGTCGGGTCGTCATACCAAAACTGGTGAAGATCAGTCACAGCATGATGTGATGTTTAAAATTCATCAGCCTAATTTATTGTTCTTTGTCAAAGTGGTTTTAGCCGATACCCAAAGACAAGCTGCAGTAAATCGGTTGGGTCTTGCGATTACTAAAAAGAAAGTTAAACGTGCCCATGAGCGTAATCGTATTAAGCGATTAACGCGAGAGCATTTTCGGTTGCATCAGCACCAGCTAAATGCTCAAGTTGATATTTTATTAACTATCAAGCAGTTTTCCGATGATATGCCAAATGAAGCAATTGCGCAGCAATTAGCAATGGGCTTTAATTTAATCAACGATAAGATTAGAAAGTTGAAGCGGCGTTAATTTTAGCGGCAGTTCGTAATATCTCTACTCAAATGAAGGTGATAAAAAATCTGGGTTTAATCCATGGATAAATTATTAGCAAAATTTTTGCTGTTGATGATTATATTTTATCAGCGCTTGATTAGCCCATGGTTGGCACCTCGTTGCCGGTTCTATCCAACGTGCTCTAGTTATGGTTTAGAGGCGGTAAAATTGCATGGGGGGTACCGGGGTGGATTATTAACAGCCAAGCGTATCGCGCGCTGCCATCCTTGGGGTGGACATGGGATTGATTTTGTCCCTAAGCCATTATATCGCTACCACTATCATTATATTGACACATGCCCGTCTTACTTTTTGGTATATGCTTATCACTATCATTAATTTATGTGGCTAATTAAATTATAAAAATTTGTCGCCAGTCTCAAATAGCGTAATCGAGTCAACTATTTATAGAATATCTTTTTTAACTTTTTTTTAGTAGAATGTCTTCTATTTTTTAATTGTTTTTCCTTTATTAGCAACTAGTGATTTCAAGTAATATCATTAGATAGGATAGCTATATATGCAAAAAATTTTACGGACATTGATTATTATCGCAATGTTGATTACGGGTTATTTGCTGATTCTGGCATGGCGGGATGATTATACCAATGTAAATAAACCCGTGGCGACAACCCCAACAACTACAGCCGTCAGTAGCAATGATGTGCCAGTGGCGGGGGCTTCAAGTACGCCAACGGGCGATATTCCCACGGCAACGGCAACCACATCAACCGCCGCTCCCACTACCCAGCAAACGGGCGCACAGCTCATTAGCGTGATGACGGATAAATACGATATTCGTATTAATCCCGTCGGTGGCGATGTGGTGTACGCCGCGCTTCGAGAGCATGCCCAGACATTAGATAGTAAACAGCCATTTGTACTCCTTGAAGAAGATAGTAATCGCGTATATGTGGCTCAGTCAGGGTTAATTGGCGCCAATGGTATTGATAATAGCAATGGCCGTGCGACTTTTACCGCGCCTAGTAACCAATTTGTCATGCAGCCCAATCAAGCCGAATTGGTCGTGCCTTTAACTTATCAAAAAGATGGCGTAACCGTCATCAAATCGTATAAGTTTACCAAAGGTCAATATCCTATCAACGTCAGCTATAACATCACCAATAACGGCACGCAGCCTTGGCAAGGACAAATGTATGCGCAGTTAAAACGTGATAATAGTGAAGACCCAGGTAAAGGTGACAAAGGTGCAATTAGCCTATCGACTTACCTAGGTGGCGCATGGGGTACACCAGATCAGCCTTACAATAAACTTAAGTTTGGTAATTTCAATGAGGGTTTAAAAGCCAGCAGTGATAAAGGCTGGATTGGCATGGTACAGCACTATTTTGTCACCGCTTGGATGCCAAAGAATTACACAGCAAATTTTTATAGCCGTGAAGCTGGCAAAGATCACATCATCGGGTTTACCAGTAACCCTGTGTCAGTTGCGCCCAACAAGCAAGTGACCTTAACATCTGCCTTGTATGCAGGTCCAAAAATTCAAGCTAACTTAAAACCTTTGGCAGAAGGGTTAGATAAAACTGTTGATTACGGTATTTTATGGCCGATTTCAAAAGTGCTATTTTGGATTTTGGATAATGTGCATAAAGTCTTAGGCAACTGGGGCTGGTCAATTATTGTACTCACTTTATTGGTTAAAATCGCGTTAATGCCAATCGCCAACAAAAGCTATCACTCGATGGCAAAAATGCGCGCAGTGGCACCACGATTGCAAGCCTTAAAAGAAGAATATGGTGATGACCGTATGCGTATGTCACAAGAGATGATGCGCATCTACAAAGAAGAAAAAGTTAATCCGATGGCAGGTTGTTTACCGGTATTGCTGCAAATGCCGATTTTCCTGGCGTTGTATTGGGTGCTGGTTGAATCGGTTCAATTACGCCATGCCCCTTGGATTGGTTGGATTCGTGACTTATCATCCATGGATCCATTGTTTATCTTGCCACTGATTATGGGCGCGGCGATGTTTTTCCAGCAGATGCTAAACCCACAGCCGCAAGATCCTATGCAAGCCCGTGTGATGAAGTTTATGCCAATTATTTTCACCGTGTTTATGCTATTCTTCCCAGCGGGTCTAGTGCTGTATTGGACAGTCAACAACTTGTTTAGTATGGCGCAGCAATACTTTATCAATAAAAAAGTTGAGCGTGAGCAAGCAGCAAAAGAGGCAGCACGTAACGTCGTCTAAATTCATCAATCAGTAAGTTATCCGCCCTTTAAACCGTTGTTTAAAGGGTTTTTTATTGGCAAAAAATAATCATGTTGTAATCAGTGAGCGGATGTTAAAATATCAGTATTGAGTCCATGCTGACTACCCGAAATGTTAGATTGTAAAAAACTATGTTAAATAACTCTCAAACAGTGCTTACTTCAACGATTGCCGCCATTGCAACACCAATGGGTCGTGGCGGGGTTGGTGTGATACGACTATCAGGTCCAAACAGTTACCAAATTGCCTTGGCGTTAACCGGTCGTCAAGCTTTCAAACCGCGATTTGCCCATTTTTGCCGATTTTATGATAGTGATGATACGGTGATTGATGAGGGGTTAGTGTTGTATTTCCCTGCCCCCCATTCTTTTACAGGTGAAGATGTGATTGAGTTGCAAGGTCATGGTGGTATGATTTTGCAGCAGCAGCTTTTGACTCGTGTGTTTGAATTGGGTGCAAATCAAGCGGTAGCCGGTGAGTTTTCGGCGCGGGCTTTTGATAATGATAAGCTTGATTTGGTACAAGCAGAAGCGATTGCTGATGCCATTGATGCCACCAGCGTGGCTGCCGCAAAAAGTGCCATGCGCTCATTGACTGGTGAGTTTTCACAAAAAATTAATGCGCTGCTTGAGCAGTTAATTCAGCTACGACTGTATGTTGAAGCCGCTATTGATTTCCCAGATGAAGAAGGGGTTGATTTTTTGGCAGATGAACATATCGCCAAGCAATTGCGCCAAGTTTGTGAGCAACTAAACAATGTGTTAGCTACTGCCAAACAAGGGCAATTACTGCGAGATGGTGTCTCAGTTGTGATTGCCGGGCGACCCAATGCAGGAAAATCTAGCTTGCTTAATCGCCTAGCAGGGCAAGAGCGTGCCATTGTGACCGATATTGCCGGGACAACCCGCGATATTTTGCAAGAAACTATTGTGTTAAATGGTCTAACGCTGAATTTGACCGATACCGCTGGGCTGCGCCAAACCGATGATATCGTAGAACAGGCGGGCATTGAGCGAGCACGACAAGCCATCACCCAAGCTGATTTACTGCTTATGGTGTATGATGCGCACCGTGAGCATGAGCCGTTACGATTGGCGACCGAATTATTTGGTAGTTTACCCAATGCCAATTCGATATTAATGATTGCCAACAAAATTGATTTATCCGACAATCACCAAAATTTGCCCAAGCAATTTTCATCACAAGCGCAGATTTATCACCCCGTCTATGTGTCTTGTAAATATGGTACAGGGCTTGAAGAATTAGTCAATCAAATCTGTGATAAAGTCGGTTTTCATCCCCCTGAAAACAGCTTGATTGCACGAACCCGCCATCTTGATGCGCTGCGCCGTACCCAAATGGCGCTGCAAGAAGCCGATGAACAACTGCATTTGTTTCATGCCGGTGAATTGGTGGCGGAAAGCCTACGCCAAGCACAGATTAGCCTCAATGAAATCACCGGTGAATTTACCGCTGATGATTTGTTGGGTAAGATTTTTGGCAGTTTTTGTATTGGTAAATAAATTAAAAGGTTTAAACTTAGCTAGGAAATCGCATGCACTGTCCATTTTGTAATGCTGAAGATACCAAAGTCATTGATTCAAGACTCGCGGCAGAAGGTGCGCAGGTACGCCGTCGTCGTCAGTGTACCGCATGCCAAGAGCGATTTACCACCTTTGAAATCATTGAGGCAGTAATGCCCCGTATCATCAAATCCAATGGTCGTATCGAGCCGTATGATGGACAAAAACTACGTCGCTCAGTGCAGCTACCGTTACAAAAACGTCCAATATCGACCGACAACATTGAAGCCATGATTAGCCGCATTGAAAAACAGCTCAGGCAGCTCGGTGAGCGTGAGGTGCCCAGTAAAATTTTAGGTGAAATCGTCATGAAAGAGTTGAGCCAAATTGATGATGTCGCCTACGTTCGATTTGCTAGCGTATATCGTGATTTTCAAGATATTGAAGCCTTCAAACACATGGTGTCAAACCTCACCACTGACGCCAATAAACAAGAAATTAATCAACGTATCGAAGACTTGACTCACCCACACAAGCTCAAACATCTACAATCCTAAGTTCATTATGACGGCAACTTTATCCCCTGCTGAGCGCTATCAGCACCAATATTACATGTCACGCGCCATTGAGCTGGCTAAAAAAGGACGTTTTACCACCCGTCCCAATCCTAATGTCGGCTGCGTCATTGTCAAAGATAATCAAATCATCGGCGAAGGTTTTCACTATCAAGCAGGACAACCCCACGCCGAAGTTTTTGCCCTTCGACAAGCGTATGAGCGTGATGCTAAGTATTTGCAAGGCGCAACAGCATATGTCACCCTTGAGCCTTGTAGCCATCATGGGCGTACCCCGCCCTGTGCGGATGCGCTAATCAAAGCGGGTATCAGCCGTGTTGTAATTGCTGTTGTCGATCCTAATCCTAAAGTCGATGGTGGCGGTATTGCCAAACTGCAGCAGGCGGGCATCAAGGTCATTACTGGCATTTGTGAGCAAGCGGCTTATGAATTAAATGAAGGGTTTTTTAAAGTCATGCGTGGCGGCTTGCCTTTTGTGCGCTTAAAGATAGCGACAAGTCTAGATGGACGCACCGCGATGGCAAATGGCGAGTCAAAATGGATAACCAGCGACCAATCACGTGAGGATGTACAGCGTTTACGAGCGCAGGCAGGGGCAATTATCACGGGTAGCGAAACAATCCTACAAGACCATCCTGCGCTAAATATCCGTAGTCAACAATTAGGGATAAATTTAGACGATATACCACAGCCGCTATTGGTAGTGCTTGATCGTCGTCAACGTATCCAAATGACGGATGCCTGGTATCAAAGCCAAGTCACCCATCGTCCCGTTTTGCTTATCCAAGATGCAGCTATAAACTTAACCGCCCAACTCACCAGTCTAAAAGACAATTACCAAATCAATGATGTGTTGGTTGAAGCGGGTGCGACGGTCGCTGCTAGTTTCTTACAACAAGGTTTGGTAGATGAGTTAGTCGTGTATCAGGCGCCATGCTTTTTGGGTGACAGTGCTAAGCCAATGATTAACTTTACAGCACAGCATATACACCAACAAATCATTGCTTCACTGGTTTCACATGAAACAATGGGTAATGATATCAAACTAACTTACCGCTTTGATAAGTAAATCCACACAATCGGCTAGGTAAATCTTGCACAAAAAAATAGTTAACCTGATATATTCTTTACTTTTTAAAACTTATCCACATTGTTAGCTAAATTTAATAACTACGTTAAAACCAGCATTTCTTTTGTGGATAAGTGTTTCACATGAAACAATAACTAGATTCAAATTTTACTGTAATACTAGACTATAAGCGGTGTTTCACATGAAACATCGTACAAAACACCCGTTACCTATCATAATTATGACCAGTGGATAAGTAGAGAAATAAGGTCATAAGTATTCTATGATAATAAGTTATCCACCAAAAGTTACCTCTATCATTTCAATTTTTGAACGCTTGATGCTCGATTTGAATTAGCGTTGATCACTGATTATAATTTAATTATTCTAAATAATATTTTATGTTTGTGATAGTTGTAAAAGTACATTAAAATGCATTGTTATGATAAAAAACTAGGATAAACAATGTTCACAGGTATTATTGAAGCTACTGGAAAAATCGTTGCGATTACGCCAACACAGGGTGATGTACGCTTAAAAGTTCAATCTGACTATTTGGACTTTGCTGATATCAAATTGGGGGACTCGATTGCAAGTAATGGGATTTGTCTCACTGTTGTAGAACAAGGTAAAGACTGGTACGCCGTTGATGTTTCACGTGAAACACTCAATAAAACAGCGATGCAACAATGGCAAGTAGGTGATGTATTAAACCTTGAAAAAGCCATGTTGCCTACTACACGATTTGGCGGACACATTGTCAGCGGTCATGTTGATACCACGGGTACGGTTAAACTGATAAAAAATGATTCGCGCTCGATTTACATAGAGATTGAGATTCCAAGCGAGTTTACCAAATATGTCGCTACCAAGGGTTCTGTAACGGTCGATGGTATTAGCCTGACCAGTAATTTGGTAGAAGGTAATGTGATTAGTTTAAATATCATCCCGCATACAGCGCAGGTCACCAACATAGCCAGACATTGGAAAGTGGCAACAAAAGTTAACATCGAGGTGGATGTGGTAGCCAGATATTTAGAAAAGCTTCTTGTGTCAACATCAGGCAACATGTCACATGCTAACCATGAAGGTATTACCTTAAATTTCCTCCAACAAAATGGATTTAGCAAATAGAGCGCAACTGGTTTATAATGATGGACAAAAAACCACCAACCAATTTACTTTTAAAACTCGACCCTAATAACGTTTTACTTCAAACAAAAAAAGACCAAGTTAATTTGGTCTTTTTTTATTGTCTCAGACCATGTAATGGTTGATGGCTTCGATGAGTTTTTGCTTGTTGATAGGTTTGGTCAAAAAACTGTCCATGCCTGCTTCTAAACAGATATTTCTATCATCATCAGAATCGTTGGCGGTTAAGGCAACAATCGGCACACTATCTTTCTTGAGACGAATAATACGTGTGGCTTCAATACCATCTAAGATTGGCATACGACAGTCCATCAACACAAGTCCGATTCGCTGACGATTTTCACTAAGTAACTTAACCGCTTGCTCGCCATCATCGGCTACAAGATACCGATAACCCAAGGTTTCCAAATGTTTTTTGGCAATTTTTTGGTTAACGGGGTTGTCTTCTGCTATTAGTATCAATTTTTGACTAGAGTGATGCGCATCGGTTGGGCTATCAACACTCGTTTGCCCATTATCAAACAATTGCATTGGTGTATCCAATAAGACATTATAGTTATTAACGGGTGGCGGTGCGGATGCTACGCTAACGCTAGAATGAGAGAGATTAGGGTACTGCTGCAGAAATTGCTTAAATGCCAGTTGTACGGGGAGATGGGTATTGGTTTTTTCTTTTCTGATTTTTAACTCATATAGATGATTCACCTCTGCAATCAAGTGGCTTAAAGACGCAGGTTTTTGCAAATACCCATCAAATTGTAATTGGTGTTCGGGTGGCAAAGTTTTGGGGGATTCCATGCTTAAAATAATTTTAATCGCATCAGCATAAAAATGAATATGATCTAATAACTGGTTATTGGCTTTGAGTGCTACATCATCAATCACAAAGACCGGCATCAAGCCTTGCAAATCAAGGTTATTAATCGTATCGATAACGGCTTCATCAATACCTGTGAAGATATGGTGCGATAATTCCACATAATTTAAAACTTTATTCACTCGCTCAAAGATAGAAAATGGCGAGATAATAATGAGTGTTACCCTTAAATTACCAGTTTTATATTGGTAAGCAGACTGCAGACTAAACTTTGGAATCGGTAGAAATAGTTGGAATTCACTCCCTTGACCAAATTGACTTTCTAAATGAATAAACCCGCCCAACAAATGTGAAAAACTATTTGAAATAGCTAAACCCAGCCCTGTACCGCCAAACTGCCGACTAATGGAATCATTGGCTTGTCCAAAGTAGGAAAATAACTTTTGTTGGTCTTTTTCTGTAATGCCCAAGCCGGTATCTTTTACTGATATTTTTAACCAAGCTTTGCTGACAGTGGTATTTTGGCTGGTTTTAGCCTTGATTAATGGGTGATGGCTATCGGTTTTATCAACCGTGATAGCCACGTAGCCCTCTCGGGTGAATTTCACCGCATTGGTCAATAAGTTTAAAATAATTTGGCGTAATTTACCTTCATCACAATCAATGAAACGTGGGGTAAGGGGATCCACAAAAATATACAAACTAATTTTTTGACGTCGGGCATTACCAAGCATCAGTTCGGTAGTTTGGCGTAGTAACTTCAAGAGATCAATAGACGTGACATTGGTTTGTAGCTTGCCTGCGTCTAATTTGGCAACATCCAGCATATCATTGAGCAGTTGAATCATGGTCTGGCTAGATTGTTGCAAGGTTGCGATGGTTTCTTGTTGCTCGCTATTAAACTGCGCTTTATCTTCAGCAAGTAAATCTATCATGCCAACTAGACCACTCAGTGGGGTACGTAATTCATGTCCCACTACTGCCCACATTTTATTAAAACTGGTTAATTTATCGGCAGTAAATTTATCTTCTACCCACGCTTTTTGCAGTTTACCGTGATAATCGGTGGTATCTTCTAAGCCACAGCTATAACCTTGTAGTTGACCAAAACGGTTATAATACGGGGTAATGCGTAAATCAAAATACAGATTTCGCTGTAGATTGGTCACGGGTAAAGTCGCATAAGTCTGAATATTTTCGAGGGAACTTAGTAGCTGCTGCGTGGTTTTATTGGCACCGGTGATAAAGTCGCTGAGAATATACATCGACCCCTGTTGAAACGGGGTATTAAACACTTGCGAAAATTTATGGTTAAAGTACACAATCCGACCATTTCTGCTCATGATAAATAGCAAAATTGGTGAAGTATCGATCAAAATATTTTGTCGATAAGTTAACTCGCGAACCTTATCATAATATTGCCCCATCTTATAAGCATATCGGTTAAACAGCTGAGCTAAATAGCGCGTTTCAGGGTGGTTACGAAACTCATAAAGCTTGGCTGGCTGATAACCTTCACTGATTTGCAATTGCAAATTTTGGGCATAATCGAGAAATTTATACCAAACCTCGTAACTCTTTCGCAGCTGAATCATCACATATAAAAATAGGCAAAGCCCTAGTAGCAGCGGCAGCAAATAGATAGGGTTGGCAAAATTACGCCAAAACGAGAAATATTGTACTTTAACGTATAAGCGGTAACCCGCTGCCAGATTCTGCCAAACTTCAAAGCCACGAGCATCATAAAATATTTTATTGCTTTGTTTGGCAGATAGCGTCCAATTGGGTAAGGCGTCAGAGAAATCGTTATGGTTGTTTTTGACAACGGTAGTATCACCGGTTGGCTCAAAGACAATCAACTGATAATTTTCAATCACTTCATGTTGGTCTAAATTAACCTGACTCCAATCGTGCTCACCGTGGGTAATTTTATGATTGAGTTTATCAACCAGTTCAACGAGGTAGCTTTTACCAAGCTGCTGTTGCTGCTGCAATGCATAAAGCCAAAGCAGTCCATAACCTGCCACTATTAGTATCAGCTCGATAGCCACTAAGGTTATGATGAGTCGCCGAGCTGCTGGGCGATTGTAGAGAGAAAACTGGTTTGACACAGCGTGATATACCCAATAAAGAAAACGGTCAATGAAGGTAAAAGAAAAAAAACCATCATCACAATGCTAGATTTAAGTATTGTGCCAATTCATATTATAATAGCAGAAATTTATTGTATTTAAGCCGAAATTTATCATGTCTCAAACCCCGCTTAGGGTCGTATTTGCTGGTACGCCCGAATTTGCTAAAGTCGCCTTACAAGCACTCATCAGTCACCAAAAAGCCCTTAATATTGACATTGTGGCAGTCTATACACAACCTGACCGCAAATCTGGTCGAGGGCAAAAAATTAGCGCGTCGCCCGTCAAAGCCCTTGCCTTAGCAAATAATATTGCGGTGGAACAACCCGAAAGTTTTAGCTTAAAATCAGCCGATGGCAATGTTTCACGTGAAACACTTAAACACTATCGACCCGATATCATGGTGGTAGCGGCTTATGGGTTGATTTTACCGCTTGGCGTGCTACATACCCCAAAATTTGGCTGTATCAATATTCATGGCTCATTATTGCCACGCTGGCGCGGTGCAGCGCCCATTCAGCGTGCGATTTTAGCAGGTGATGACACTACAGGCATTACCATTATGCAAATGGCGCAGGGACTCGACACGGGCGATATGCTGTATAAAGTAGCATGCCCCATCACTGACACAGATACCACCCAACTATTGCATGATAAATTAGCCAAATTAGGCGGTGAAGCCATTGTCACGGTGTTGTCTGATTTAGAAAACTATCAACAAAAAGCCGAAAAACAAGACGACGCTTTGGCCAATTATGCCGAGAAAATCACCACGGCAGACGGTGAGATTAACTGGCAAAATGATGCCATCAGTATTCAGCGTCAAATCCGTGCGTTAAATGCCTTTACCTATCTTGAAGAACATAAAGACCCCAACAGCCGTATCAAAATAATAGAAGCAGCGCCCATTAAACTCGACCAACAAACCCATGAACCCGCAGGTAAAGTCGTCAGTGTGGGTCGTAATGCGATTTTGGTCGCCTGTGGCAAAAACGCGACCAACCACCAACATCAGGGTGTACAACATCTGATTAATATCACCCAAATGCAGTGGCCAGGTGGTAAGCCGTTAACCGCTGAGCAAATTGCCAATGGAGATAAACTCAACGATGGTGATATTTTTCACTCATAACCAATTAGGCACATCATGACCCAATTACATTCTCAGCTTAACACTCGCGCCAAAGTTGTCGCCACCCTTGAGCGTATCCAACAAGGTGAGTCATTAGCTAGCTTGCTTGACCCACTACTCAACCAAGTGAGCGAAAAAGACAAAGGCTTTGCCCATGAATTATTGCTTGGCACACTGCGTCAATGGTGGGCACTCGCTCGTATTGGTGAAAGCTTGATTGAGCATGAAGTCACTGACAAAGGCGTATGGGCAGCACTCAATATCGGACTTTACCAACTACTGTATATGGACACGCCAGATTACGCGGCAATTGGTGAAACGGTCGAAGCAGTCAAACAACTCGATAAAGGTTACGGTGCTGGACTTATCAATGCCATACTGCGAAAGGTGCAAAAAAACCCTGCCAAATTTGCCAAGAAAATTGAGAAAAACCACAGTCTACCCAATTGGCTTGCCAAACAGCTCAAACAGGATTGGGGTGAATATTATGCCGAGCTTGGACAAGCGCTTCGCCAACCTGCGCCCATATTCTTACGCGTCAATCGCAAATTTTGTAGTGTAGAGGATTATGCCGATATATTAACCCAACAAGGCATCGGGTTTGCCCTAGTGTCCATTGGCTTTGAGAAAGTGCAAACCATTCAACTCACTGACGCTATAAGAATCACCGATTTGCCTAAATTTGCCGAAGGATGGGTCAGTGTGCAAGACAAACATGCCCAGTTATCAGCGCATATTTTGGCAAGCCTCGCCTTGGATAAATCTTTGACGGTACTCGATGCTTGCACTGCGCCTGGGGGTAAACTGGCGCATTTATTAGAGCTTGCTCAGTCAAAAACGTTTCACGTGAAACATCAAAATATCGCGCATGTAATCGCTTTGGACAACGATGAAAAACGGTTGCAACGGGTGAGCCAAAACCTTGAGCGTTTGCAGTTAAACCAAGAAAATGTACAATTGGTATGTGAGGATGCTACAACGTTTCAAGCCGATACCCAATTTGATGTGATAGTGCTTGATGCACCTTGCACTGCAACGGGTGTGATTCGCCGCCATCCTGATATCGCACTGCTACGCACCGAACAAGACGTGGGGCAAACTGCCGCGTTACAAGCCAATATTTTAGCAAGCTGTTGGCATAATTTAGCGAGTAACGGATATCTACTCTATATCACTTGCTCGATGTTAAAAGCAGAGAATGAAAATCAATTACAAGCGTTTTTAGCCACACATAAAGCGGCGCAAATCGTGGATTTTAGCCTTAATTTACCTAACCAAATCAAACGGGACATCGGTTATCAATGCTTGCCGCTTCGTCAAAACGATGGCGATGGCTTTTATTATGCCTTACTGCAAAAACGTGGGTAAAAAATTGGCATTCATCGTAATGCTAGGTTTATGCTAAACTGCATCAAATTGATTAAATGGATGGAAAGATGAACTATATCAGCACCCGTGGCAAAACAGCCCCTATGCAATTTAGCGATGTGTTACTGATGGGGCTTGCCCCAGACGGCGGCTTAATGCTACCTGAAGAATACCCACAGATTGATGAAGCAACCCTCACCCAATGGCGCACTTTAAGCTACCCTGAGCTTGCCTTTGAAATCATGCAATTATTCGCCACCGATATCCCAAAAGATGATTTAAAAACACTGATTGATAAAACTTACACCGTGCAGGCATTTGGCAATCCCGATATCACCCCTGTTCGCACACTCAAAGATGGCATCAAAATCATCGAGTTATCAAACGGTCCCACGCTGGCATTTAAAGACATAGCTATGCAGTTTTTGGGCAATGCTTTTGAGTATGTGTTAAAGAAAAAAAATGAGCGTTTGACCATCATCGGTGCGACATCAGGCGATACAGGTTCAGCTGCTGAATATGCGTTGCGTGGCAAAGACAATATCGAAGTGTTCATGATGTCGCCCCATGGCAAAATGAGTGAATTCCAGCGCGCACAAATGTATAGCCTAGACGACAAAAATATCCATAACATCGCCATCAAAGGTATGTTCGATGACTGCCAAGACATCGTAAAAGCCCTGCAGCAAGATGCTGAGTTTAAAGCCAAATACAGCCTTGGAACTGTCAACTCTATTAACTGGGGTCGTATCCTCGCGCAAATCGTCTACTATTTTAAAGGTTATTTTGCCAGCACCACTGACAATAGCGAAAAGGTCAGTTTCTGCGTGCCATCGGGTAACTTTGGTAATATCTGCGCGGGACATATTGCCCGTGAAATGGGATTACCCATCGAGCGTTTAATCGTTGCCACCAACGAAAACGACGTTCTGCACGACTTTTTTACTACCGGCAAATATAGCCCCCGTACCGCTGACAAGACTTATGTGACATCAAGCCCATCGATGGATATTTCAAAAGCGTCGAATTTCGAGCGTTTTGTGTACCTGCTCGCTGAGAAAAATGGCGAAAAAATCCATACGCTTTGGCAGGATGTCAACGCAGGCAAAGGCTTTGATATGTCGGATTTGATGGCGAACATCAATGGCAAATATGGCTTTGCATCGGGTAAATCAACGCATGCCGACCGTATCGCCACGATCAAACAAGTGTATGCCGAAGACAACCAGCTCATTGACCCGCACACCGCTGATGGGATAAAAGTGGCTCGTGAAGTACGCAAAGAGGGTGAAGTTATTGTTTGCGCTGAAACCGCCTTGCCAGCCAAATTTGCCGAGACCATTACCGAAGCGGTTGGTCAACTTGACATTCCCCGTCCCACTCATACCGATAATATCGAAAGCTTGGCGCAGTATGTGACTGTGCTTGATAATGATGCAAATTTGGTGCGTGCGCAAATTGAACAGTTTGTGGTAGCCAAATAATGGCTATCTAATAAATTGGCTAATAAATTGGGTCAAATAGAAGCCTTTTAATTTACTAGTTAAAAGGCTTTTTTGCATTATTGTTCTTTTTTGCCTTACTGTTTATGAACAAATTTGCGCAGTATCGCTTTAACTTCATCCGTCTGTAGACGGTTACTAAAGTGAATGTTTTCTTGTTGGATACGCGCTAGGATTTCTGTGGCATTACGCATCAAGTCTTTGGTTTGTCGTACCGATGACACCGATTTTTTGGCAAGTATTTCTGCTTTTTGGCGCGCCGTGCTTAGTACTTCATCGCTACTAGCAAAAGCTTGGTTGGCTAAGCCCAATTCAACTGCCTGTTTGCCTGTGATTTTTTCACCCATCACAAACACCTCAAAGGCACGCTGATAACCAATTTTTTGCGTCAGTAAAAGGGTCGAACCTGCTTCTGGCACCAACGATAAATCCACAAATGGGGCTAATAATTTAGCGCTTTCTACGATATACACCAAATCACAATGAAGTAGTAGCGTCAAGCCAATGCCAACGCCTGAGCCTGTCACCGCTGCCACGATGGGTTTGGGATAATCGCCCAAAAACTGCACAAAATCTAACGCATTAAGCTCAGCGTTATCGTTTTCAGCTTTGGTTAAAAAATCGACAAGATCATTGCCTGCGGTAAAAAAATCCCCCGTTGACGTAAATAAAATCACTCGAATATTATCGTCACTTTTTGCCTGTTCCATCGCGGTTTGTACGGCTTGGTACATGGCATTGGTTAGGGCATTTTTTTTATCAGCACGATTAAATTGAATTTCTAAAACGCCATTTTGCGTGTGAAACTTGACAAGTTGTTCCATGAAAGTGTTTACCTTAATATATAATCAATATCTCATCAGTGTCTAGTTGGGGTCTAGTAGATATCTGGTGCTAAAAACCAAGTCAACAATATAGCATCATTCTAAGCTGAGATTCCAAACTTAGTGAGACAATGACCGCAAGAAAATCAAACTGAAAAAATTTAAAGCCAAAATGCCAAGCGTTAGATGCTATGAGTTAGATGCCATGCGTTCAAAAAATTTTAGCCAATAAAAAAGGCATTTAAATTAAATGCCTTTTTTTAATTGATATTTTACATTGATTGCTTAATTAACTGGTAGTGGTTTGAAAAGTATGCTGAGGTGTAAATAAAAAAGACAACTTGGTAAAAAGATGATAATTTGAGGTTATGAAGACACAAATTACAATCAAATGCCCAAGCTGTCTAAGTTTCAGTATAAAGAAAAATGGCTGGAAAATCTACGGCAAACAGAACTATCAATGTAAAGACTGCCATCGGCAATTTATCCATGACAGTGAACTAAAGTATAAGGGATGTCAAAGTTTCATTGAAGACAAAATTCGATTAATGTTAGTTAGGGGATGTAGTATTGCTGACATTGTAGCTATTGAAAAGGTTAGTAAATACAAGGTTCTAAGTGTTCTAGTACAATCTAACTATCAGATAAAACTAAAGAGGCGCTATTATCGTCGATTGCAAGTCGATGAGTTTTGGACGTATGTGGGTTGCAAGAGAAACAAAGTTTGGCTGGTTTATGCTTACGACCCAGATACCAATGAAATTGTTACCTTTGTATGGGGTAAGCGTAATTTAACAACAGCAAAACGGCTTAGAGCAAAGCTTGAAGAGCTGGGTGTTGATTTTGGCTATGTTTGCTGCGATAACTGGGATAGTTTTCTGACCGCTTTTGACTTTGATTTTAAAAAGGTTGGCAAATACTATACGGTTGATATTGAAGGTAATAATAATCTTTTTAGGCACAGAATGAGGCGAGCTTTTAGAAAAACTTGCTGTTTTTCCAAGAAGCTCATTAATCATTTTAAGGCTTTTGATTTACTGTTTCACTATGTCAATTATGGCTGGGTCTAGTGAGCATACTTTTTAGACCACAGCCAATTAACTAATGCAGCATTAACCAATACGGCGTTTACCCGTCGCTAACTCATAGACGAATAGCACAATAATGGCACCAATGACTGAAAAGATTAAACCAGTAAAGCCACCATTGGCATTCATGCCTAGCATACCTGCTAAGAAACCGCCTACTAACGCACCAATGATACCTAGTACAATGGTAAGAATCCAACCCATTGCGTCCGCACCTGGCTTGATAGCACGTGCGATAACACCAACGATAAGACCCATGATGATCATATAAATAAAGCTCATTTTAACACTCCTAATTTTTTAACTTGTCTAATTTTTAATTTGTTTTGTTGCCTAATCGATTGGCAGGCGTTACAGCGCTAAATTGTTATATTTATGGTTTTAACTAATAACTGCCTCTCTGATGACTGGTATTTTATAGACAAGCTATCAGCAATTAAAATGTTGGTTTGTTAATTATGTAAGTTCTCTTTGAAGTATTAAGAGGATTTTTTATTTAATGTAATGCTATGTCAGTAGAGAGGATTAAATGTAAGTTCCGTTACCTAAATTCGATTTCTTGATAAAGCGCAGCGTATTGTTGGGTGAGTTTATGCTTAGCGTCCAAATAAATCAGCGGTAAGCTTTGATGGTGGGATTGTTTCATGATAATCGAAGGGCTAAGTTTGGTCTCATACACAGGATAGCCCTCATTGACCAACGTTTGTACCACTTCTTTGGGTAAATTGGCGCGTGGGTCAAACTGATTGACAATGATACCTTCAATTAACAAGTCACTATTATGGTCTTGACGCGTCTCTAAGATATTTTGCACTAAGGTTTGCAGCGCGCGTTTGGAGAAAATATCACAATCAAACGGAACGATGACACGATCAGCCGCGATCAATGCCGACAAAGTAAAAAAGTTAAACGCCGGTGGTGTATCAATGTACACCCGATCAAACTGCTGCGCTAACAGGTTTAAGCCGTCTTTTAATTTATAAATTTTATGTTTGCTTTCAAGGGGCTGCAAAATATCGGCAAGCATGGGGCTGGCTGGAATCAGTGATAAATTATCAAATCGGGTTGTGTGAATGCAGTGCTCCAATCCTTGATTGCGACTACCTGTCATACCGCCAAACGGAAATGCAAACATCATCGGCATGGGGCTGGACGTCGCTTGCAGGGTTTGCGAAAAGAAATTTTCAATATTGGGTTCAGTGATATGCGCGGGATGAATGTCTGTGGCCGCATCGCCCATGATATATTGGGTAGCGTTACACTGTGGATCAAGGTCGATGAGTAGGGTGCGCAAACCTTGATGGGCGCTCATCGCGGCAAGATTGACAGCAATGCTGGATTTACCAACACCGCCTTTTTGATTAAAAATGACTCGGGTAAGCATTGTGTAACCTAATATTTGTACAAGTAATCATGAGTATGCTAAAAAATCACGACTTTTGCTAGCAAATTTACAAGGTTAGAACAGTTAGGCTTGCTGCAGTGCCTTCACCAGTCGACCATGAATGCCTTCAAAGCCGCCATTTGACATCACAATCACCGCATCGTCATCGCCAATGTGCGCTGCAATATGCTCAATAATCGCATCGGTCGATGTCATCACTTGTTGGTTGGCAGCATTGCCAATCGCCTCCGCGACTGACCAATCTAGATTGGCAGGTTGATACCAAATGACTTGGTCGGCGATACTCGCTGACGGCGCGAGCAAACCTTGGTGGGTACCGAGTTTCATGGTGTTTGAACGTGGTTCAATCACCGCCCAGATTTTACGGTTTGGGTTATCAGAAAAACGTTTTTTGGCACCATCAAGCGTGGTTTCAATGGCGGTTGGGTGGTGGGCAAAGTCGTCATAAACTTCTATCTGTTTGCCGTTGTTATCAATTGTGCCGACCAGCTCCATACGGCGTTTGATACCCGCAAAATTGGATAAGGCTTCACAGGCTTGTGCAACTGATACGCCAACATTGTAGGCTGCTGCAATTGCCACTAAACCATTATTGACGCTATGTAGCCCGCTCATCTGCCAATTGACTTGTCCTTTGTGACCATCAAACATGACTTCATATTGGCTTCCGTCTTGTTTCACTAGCTTGGCTTGCCAATCCGCGTGGGGGTTGGTAGTGGCAAGCGCTGTCCGCCAAATCGGTGTCCAACAGCCTTTTTTAAGGGTTTCTTCCAAGCTTTCGGTATCTGCTGGCATGATGATTTTGCCATTTGACGGTATCATGCGTACCATGTGATGAAACTGGGTTTGGATGGCGGCAAGGTTTGGGAAAATATCGGCGTGATCGTATTCAAGGTTGTTTAAAATGGCGGTGGTTGGGCGATAGTGAACAAACTTAGAGCGTTTATCAAAAAAAGCACTGTCATACTCATCCGCTTCGATGACAAAGTAACCTTCATGCCCCGCAGTTGTATCACTACCCAAATAGCTACTATGGGCAAACGCTTTTTTTAGGCATTCATCTGGGGTATCAACCAGTGGCACGCCACCAATCAAAAAGCCGGCATCAATACCTGCATAGTGTAAAATCCACGCCAGCATGGTGGTAGTGGTAGTTTTGCCATGCGTGCCTGCGACGGCTAATACATGACGGTATTGCAATACCTGCTCTGCCAAAAACTGCGGACCTGAGGTATAAGGAATACGCTCATTGAGCATATATTCAACCGCTTCGATGCCGCGCTTCATGGCATTGCCGACAATCACCAAGTCAGGTGCAGGTTGTAAATGACTAGCGGTGTACCCTTGCATAATCTCAACACCCGCATTTTCAAGCTGGGTGGACATTGGTGGATAGACATTGGCGTCTGAGCCTGTCACGGTATGTCCAAGGTCACGCGCAAGCAGCGCCAACGAACCCATGAAGGTACCACAAATACCAAGAATATGAATGTGCATAAGTTTGCCTTAGGTCAAATACGCATTAGCGGCTAACCAAAGCCGCTAAACCTTGCTAAAAATTAACAATTTTAAAGGACAAATCATGCTTTGTCAGCTATTAAATCCCGTTGCAGGTTAACTTACTCACAAACACCCATGTCTAGTTTTCGGCAACCCACCGTGCCAAAGAGGTACAGAAAAATAGTTTTACAAATTACTATGACAGTGCTAAGTTACTATAAATTCACCAAAATAGTGTTTTTGCACTATTTTTATGAAGTTAAAGAATTGAGGAGTGGTATGAAAAGCAGTGAGTTATTGAGCATTTTAAAGCAGTGTCATAGCAATGAGCCAGAGTTTATCCAAGCGGTCGAAGAATTCTAGGAAGATATCGCAGCGGTTTATGACCAATCCACTGTTTATCAACACCTTAATCTATTTGACCGCTTAACCAACCCTGACCGTGTTATTCAATTTCGTATCAACTGGGAAGATGACCAAGGCAATGTTCAAGTCAACCGCGGTTAGCGTGTGCAATTTAACAATGGATTAGGCCCTTACAAAGGCGGTATCCGTTTTCATCCCAGTGTGAATCTTTCGGTACTAAAATTTTTAGGGTTTGAACAAATCTTTAAAAACGCATTGACCGGTCTGCCCATGGGTGGGGGTAAAGGCGGTTCAGACTTTGACCCAAAAGGTAAATCAGACGCCGAAATCCGTCGATTTTGCTATGCCTTTATGCGGGAATTAGCGCCCTATATTGGTGCAGATATAGACGTACCGGCGGGTGATATCGGTGTCGGTGGCCGCGAAATTAATTATATGTTCGCCATGTATAAGACGCTTAATCGTGAATTTACGGGAGTATTAACCGGTAAGACAGTGGGACAAGGTGGTAGCTTGATTCGTACCGAGGCAACGGGGTTTGGTCTTGTGTATTTTTTACAAAACATGCTAGAAGCCCATCATGACGATTTGATGGCTAAGACTGTCTTGGTCTCAGGTGCGGGCAATGTATCGTTACATGCGGCACAAAAATGTATTGAGCTTGGCGCACAGGTACTGACATTATCAGACTCAAAAGGTACCTTATATCTCAAGCATGGCTTTACCTTAGAGCAAATTGAAGCACTCAAAACTTATAAAGCGCAAGATAAACGTTTAAAAGACTTCATCGGCACCAGTGATGACGCCGAATGGATCGACGGTAGCCGTCCATGGCATATCAAAGCCGATATTGCCTTACCTTGCGCCACCCAAAACGAAATCAATGGGCACGATGCGCAAAATCTGGTCAATCATGGCGTGAAATACGTGGCAGAAGGTGCCAACATGCCCAGTGACGCCGATGCCATCGGCATCTTCCAAAGTAATGGCGTCATCTATGCGCCGGGAAAAGCCTCGAATGCCGGTGGAGTTGCGGTATCAGGTCTTGAGATGTCACAAAACTCGGTACGTCAATACGCAACCTTTGCGGTGCTTGATGAGCAATTAAAAACCATCATGAAAAATATCCATGACGATTGTTTTAATCATGGTAAACAAGCGGATGGGAGCATTGATTATAAAAAAGGCGCCAATCTAGCAGGTTTTAACAAGATTGCTAAAGCCATGGTGAATTACGGCATTTTATAATGTTAGAAGTAATCTTAAAAAAACCTCATTAACTTTAATAAATAAAAGCTCCGTCATTGTGATGGCGTTTTTTATTGAAGCCATAGCAATCAATCAGCACAAGCCTGAAAAAATTTGAAGCTGGTGCTAGGCAGCCAATTCACATTGAGTTTTTTGTTTTGTAATTGCACAAAACCCACATGTCCACCATGCTGGCTATACAGTAAGCGCACACAAGGCGACACATCGGCTTGGGTGGCAACAATGCCCAAAAATGGGTCGTCTTTAGCAGTGATAATCAGCGTGGGTTTAGTGATGTTTTTGAGTACAGGTAGGGCAGAGGCTTGGATGTAATAATTCGCCCCTGTACCAAAACCATGGCGCGGCGCGGTATATAACTCATCAAACTCATCAATCATCTTGATATTTTTTAATGCGTTGATTAGTGCTGGCTCGTCGACCTTTTTGAAGGCTTTTTGCAATAAAGGATTGAGCAAATAAGGCGTATACACCCGTTTGGCGACAAAACGATGCATGGCTTTTGCCGAAGTCGTCAAATCGACCGGCGCAGAAATCACCACTGCTGCTTCACAGGCAGCTGCATCGCCTTGCTCACCCATATAACGAGCCAGCATATTGGCGCCGAGCGACACGCCGCTGGCTACAATTCGGCTATAACCGTACTGAGTTTTTAGCAGGTCAAACATATGCACCGCTTCGGCAGTATCACCCGCGTTATAGTCCAATTCTGAGGTATTATCCACCCCGCCGCAGCCGCGAAAATGGACGATAACCGCATCATACCCCAATCGGTGCGCTTGGTGGACAAAGGCAATGGCATAATGGCTGTCGCTACTGCCTTCAAGCCCATGAAACATCACCGCCAATGGCTTATCAAGATTTGGCTGATTATCGGTATTGGAAAATACAAAGTCATAAGCCACTTGGGTGGTGCCGGTACGGTCAGGGTGAAGGTGTCGCTGATAGTTAGGTTTTGGCAGTTTGATAAACTTGGGTAAAATGGTTTGAACGTGGGGGTTGGCTAAAAAAAACGGGGTGCGAAATGGCGTTAGGGGTAGTTGGTGAATATTCATAATATGCCTAGTGATTGTTATAATTTTTGACTATTTTACGGCTTTTTGACAGTTTTTTCATGGCGACTTGTGAGGTAAGTTTGGAGTGTTGTGTAGGGTTTTTGAGAAAAATTTTGCTAGGCTATCACTTTTATGCTGCTGTGGTTATTGGCTTTTGGTTATTCACTGGCTTTCACATTCCCATAAAAGCCGATTTTTTCGCTGAGTGCTTGAACCGACTTTTGCGCAGCCTCTACGGTCAAAATGACATTTTTACCATAATCAACCTTCAAAATCGTGGCATTAAAACCGTCTAATGTATGCCTAACAAAGGACTCATTGGCAAAATCGGTTTCAATCTGTATCACGCTTAACGGCACAAACGCGTGCAAATTCATGTTATCAACCACGGCTTGCGCGCTGCTACTATAGGCACGTGTCAGCCCGCCTGCACCAAGTTTTATACCGCCAAAGTAACGCACCACAATGACCACACAGTTACCAATTCCCTTGTGTTGTAAAACGTTTAAAATCGGCTTGCCTGCCGTACCACTGGGCTCACCATCATCATCAAAGCCGGCTGAGGTAGTGTTGTGTGGGTCGCCAATAATATAGCCATAGCAGAAATGACGTGCATCGGGATACTGGTTGCGTAATTGTTCCACGTGAAACATTAATTGCTCGCGGCTATCAATGGCAAAGCCAAAGCCCAAAAATTGGCTTTTTTTAATCTCAAGTGTGGCAGTACATGGGTCGCTAAGCGTGTAATAGGTCATGGTTAATCTATGTTACAATAAACAAAACAAGCACTAGGATAACAAAAAAATGCGTTTAGACAAATTTTTAAGCAAAGCCACCGAGCTATCGCGTAAAGACTGCAAAAAAATCTTGCACGCAGGCGAAGTCACTGTCAATGGCGAGGTGGTCAAAGATTCAAGTCTACATATCGATGAAGTGGGTGACGATATCGAATGGGCGGGTGAGCCATTATCGGTCGCGATGGGCAATCGCTACTTACTGTTATATAAGCCAGAAGGCTTTGAGTGCACCCTAAAGCCAAAAGAATGGCCGATTGTCACAGACTTGATTGATGTACCCCAGCTAGGTAGCTTGCGGATTGCGGGGCGACTCGATGTCGACACCACAGGTGCGCTGCTGCTTAGCGATGATGGTGGCTTTTTGCACCGCGTCACCAGCCCCAAACATCATGTGGCAAAGGTGTATGAGTTGATGCTTGCCGAGCCAATGACTGAAGCACAACAGGCATTTGCTATCAAAGAATTGGCAAAAGGCATCATGCTTGAGGACGAGTACGATAAAACCAAACCCGCTGAGTTAAGTTTTTCTGATGCTACCCATGCCAAGCTGGTACTCACGGAAGGCAAATACCACCAAGTCAAACGCATGATGGGCTACTTTGGCAATAAAGTCATTGAGCTACACCGTGCCAGCATCGGTAACATTACCTTAGCAGGATTAGAAAAAGGCGAAAGCCGATTTTTGACCGCTGAAGAAATTGACCAATTTTAACCATTTAGCGGTAGCGTCACACCCACGATTTTCCACTGAATAAGCCCTTGGCGCTGCAAGCGGAGCGTTAAGGGATAGCCACGCACCTGTCCACTGACTTCAAAACATTTAACACCACAATAGTGTGTGGTCGGTTGGGTTTGCGACGTTGCTGTGGTGGCATTGGGATTAGGCGATTGTAGTTGTTGTTTGATTTTTTGATTAAGCTCAGCTGAATTGCGCGCCAAAATCAAGTCTTTGATATCAATCTTATCCATCGCTACTGCCACCAAGCCCCCCAGCAGTTTGACATTTGTTTTGAGCAGCTCGGTGGTCGCTTGTCCTGTCAACGCATACTGTACGCCCTCTGGCGTGACGGTATTATCCACGGCTTGATTGACCATTTTATTCACTAGGTCATCAGGATTTAATTCGATATTGAGCATCTGCAAAATAGGGGATTTTGCCACATGACTGGCTTTTTCCACCAATACAGGAGTGAGCTGTGATTTGATACTTTGCTGCAGTTGCGTAAATTCAATCGCTGCACTGATGGTGTCTGCTTGTTGTGCATCATAGGCTTTTTTCAGTTGGTACACTGCCCAGTAAGGGGAGGCAAATACCCATGCGACGACAATCAGTGCGAGGATGATTAGCAAAGTTAATAGTTTTTTCATAAATCACTATCAGAGTTAGAGTTTGCTAATTAGTTTAAAACAATGGGCTAGGCTATTGCGTATTTTTCTTGCAAAAAAGGGAAAATATTTTTGCGCTGATTGCCGATTATTTGCTTGATTATTTAACAAAAATCGCCACTATATTGCATATTTTTAAATTTTAGTCTTTCAAAGGTTTGGCAGCTGCTAAACGTTGCTACTGGTCGAACCCACTCTTCCGTACTGTCAACACTATGCTGCCAAAGGAGTTACTATGTCAAAACGCGATTTTTATGAAGTATTAGGGGTAGGTAAAACCGCTAATGAACAAGAAATCAAAATAGCCTACCGCAAACTTGCGATGAAATATCATCCAGACCGTAATCCTGATGACCCTGCCGCCGAAGAAAAATTCAAAGAAGCCTCGATGGCATACGAAGTGCTAAGTGATGACAGCAAACGTTCAGCATATGACCGTATGGGGCATGCCGCGTTTGAGAATGGCATGGGCGGTGGCGGCTTTGGCGGTGGAAACTTCCAAGACATTTTTGGCGATATTTTTGGCGGCATGGGCGGCGGTCGTGGTGGTAGCGCGGGCGGCTTCCAAGACATTTTTGGCGACATCTTTGGGGGTCGCACAGGGGGTGGACGTAGCAGACGCGGCTCAGATTTACGCTATATGCTTGATTTGACGCTTGAAGAAGCGGTGCAAGGGACAAAAAAAGAAATTACCTTTACCGCACCTGCGCCTTGTGAAACTTGTGATGGTAAGGGCGCCAAAGACAGCAGCGATATCGTGACCTGCGCAACTTGTGGTGGTGCGGGTGTGGTACGTATGCAGCAAGGTTTTTTTGCTGTGCAACAAACCTGCCCCAACTGTGGCGGCTCAGGTAAACAAATCAAAAATCCTTGCAATGACTGTCATGGCTCGGGTGTTAAAGAAAAATCACGCACCCTTGAAGTCACCATCCCTGCCGGTATCGACAATGGTGATCGGGTACGTTTAACGGGCGAAGGTGAAGCGATTACAGGCGGTGAAAGCGGTGACTTGTATGTTGAAATCCGTGTGGCACAGCATCCTATTTTTACCCGTGAAGGCGCTGATTTATACATGGATGTGCCAATTAGCTTTGCAGATGCAGCCTTAGGTCGTGAGGTGGAAGTACCAACGCTTGAAGGACGTATCAATTTACGCATTCCCGAAGGCACCCAAAGCCACAAAGTATTCCGTATCAAAGGCAAAGGCGTTACCCCCGTGCGCATGACGATGAAAGGTGACTTGTTATGCCGTGTGGTGGTTGAGACACCGACCAACCTTAACAACGAACAAAAAGAGCTACTTCGTCAGCTACAATCATCCATGGGTGATCATCAACAATCACCACAGAAAAAATCCTTCTTTGATAAACTCAAAGAAGATGTCAAAGATTTATTTGACTAGGTTTTACTGGCCTGATAGATGTTTCACGTGAAACACTAAACCCTTGCAATGATTGCAAGGGTTTTTTTTGGCACAAGCCAGTATTGAGTTAAGCTAGGATTCAGCGAGACAAGCTGTTATGATTTGAACTTAGAAATTTATGCAAGAAAATGAGACTAGAAAATCAGGCTAGAAAATCAGATTAGAAAGTTACACTAGGTAATTGGGCTAGATAAAGGATAAGCAAATGGTAAAAATCGGAATCATAGGCGCAGGTGGGCGCATGGGACGTATGCTGATTCAAGCGGTGGCACAAAACCCACAAACTACCCTTGCAGGGGCGATAGAGCGTCAAGGCTCAAGCTTGTTGGGCGTGGATGCGGGCGAGCTAGTTAATCTCGACAAAACTAATGTCGCTTTGGTCGATGACTTGGCAGGGGTTATTCATGATATTGATGTGCTCATAGATTTTAGCTTGCCTGAGTCGACTGCCAAAAACTTACAACTTTGTGCTGCCCAAGGCGTCAATATGGTCATTGGGACAACAGGCCTAAATGATGAGCAAAACGCCATCTTAAAACAGGCAAGTGAAAAAATCGCCATCGTGTATGCGGGCAACTACTCGACTGGGGTGAATTTAACCCTTAAGCTGCTTGAAATGGCTGCCAAAGCATTTGGTGACAGCGCCGACGTCGAAGTCATCGAAGCCCACCATAAACACAAAATTGATGCGCCATCGGGTACCGCTTATATGATGGCTGAAGCGGTTGCCAAAGGACGCGGTCAAAACTTAAAAGACGTGGCAATTTATGGCCGCGAAGGTCAAACTGGGGCACGCAAAGCAGGCGAGATTGCTATCCATGCCATTCGCGGTGGCGAGATTGTCGGTGACCATACGGTGATGTTTATCGCCGATGGCGAGATGGTTGAAATCACCCATAAAGCCCGTGAGCGCATGACTTTTGCCGCAGGGGCGGTGCGTGCTGCGGTGTGGGTCAATGAGCAGCAAACAGGGCAGTTTGATATGCAAGATGTACTTGGGTTGAAAGATTAGCATCAACTGCTTGTCCAACAAAAAAGCCGAAACATCATCAAAGTGTTTCGGCTTTTTTATTAACCAATGCTTATTTGGTTTTGGGTTGTAGCACTTGTTTTTTAAAGCCCGCTTTTTTCATCAAGGCGTCTAAACCATTACGCACTGCTAGCGTTAAATTTTTTGATTTGGTGAGCTGCGCTGCAAATTTTTTCTTAGAGTCAGGGGTTGGTTTTGGATTGGCGATGACGATTTGAGCGGCAGCGATATCGCTACTTAGCGTTTCAATATATTGGTCACGCAAGTTTGATACGCTAGGCTCGGTCAATTTGATTGCCGCAAATTTTTGTTTTTGATAGCTTTTATAGGCAATCACCTCATTTAAAAACTGGGTCTGAATCGCGGCTTTTTGGGCATCGGTTTTGGCTTCGGCGACTTTAGGTTGGTATTTTTTTTCGATTTCAGCTTGTTTGACTTGGGTCTCAGCTTCCATCGCTTGACCAGCTTTGATTAAGTTCAATAGATTTTGCTGTAGCAGGGTGGGTGCTGTTTGGTTGGCAGTTTGAGTAGCAGCACGAGTAGGTGTAGGATTGGTAGGCGCTGCATGTGCAACCACTGTGCCAAGCACGGCAAGGGTCAAAGCTGTTATAATTTTAGGGTGCATAAAAACCTCTTGATTTTTCTGTATTACGCTTATTTTTTTAATTCAATTAAACAGGGCTTTAAATTTGCGAGTTAAACCCCGTTGCAAATTAGTAGTTCTGATATGTTGATGCGTTTTTTCGTCTTAATATTAATTAATTCGACACTAAAAGGGCACTACCATAGCAGGTAACTGATTGAAAAATCAATAAAAAGTATGATAAAAATTGGTATAAAAAAGCCGCTAGCCGGCAACCAGTATTTGGCAAGTTGACTACGCTAGCGGCTATACATAATAACGGCGTTAGATTAGCTGGGGCTTAAACTTCTTTATATAACTGCTTGCCTTCTTCAATAAATTTTTGCTTCATCTGCTCCATACCTAGGCGGACCTCATCGGCAGACGCTTCACCGACTTGACCGACCAACTCAGTATCCACCTGCTTGATAGCGTGGCTGGCATCTGATAACTCACCTGTATCAGGGGTGATGTCTTGCCCAAGCTGTGGTTTATTAAACTCAAGCCCTGCTGCATAATCCCGCACGTTTTGGGTGATTTTCATCGAGCAGAATTTTGGACCACACATCGAGCAAAAATGCGCCGATTTATGCGCTTCTTTTGGCAAGGTTTCATCATGGAATTCACGTGCCGTGTCTGGGTCTAGGCTGAGATTAAACTGGTCATCCCAGCGAAACTCAAAACGCGCTTTTGACAAGGCGTTATCCCGCGCTTGGGCACCTGGGTGTCCTTTTGCCAAATCTGCCGCGTGCGCTGCGATTTTGTAAGTGATGATACCGTCTTTGACATCCTTTTTGTTCGGCAGACCTAAATGCTCTTTTGGCGTGACATAGCACAGCATGGCAGTACCGTACCAACCAATCATCGCCGCACCAATCGCAGATGTGATATGGTCGTAGCCTGGCGCGATATCTGTCGTCAAAGGTCCAAGGGTGTAAAAAGGCGCTTCTTTACAGACTTCAAGCTGTAAGTCCATGTTTTCTTTGATACGATTCATGGCAACGTGTCCTGGACCTTCAATCATGACCTGTACGTCATGTTGCCATGCCACTTGGGTCAGCTCACCCAAGGTTTTGAGCTCACCAAACTGCGCATCATCGTTGGCGTCTTGTAGGCAACCGGGGCGCAAACCATCACCCAGACTAAACGCCACATCGTAGGCTTTCATAATCTCGCAAATGTCTTCAAAGTGGGTATAAAGAAAATTCTCTTTATGATGGGCAAGACACCACTGTGCCATAATCGAGCCGCCGCGTGACACGATACCCGTCAAACGATTGGCGGTCACCGGTACGTAGCGCAGCAGTACGCCCGCGTGAATGGTAAAATAATCAACACCTTGCTCGGCTTGTTCAATCAAGGTGTCTTTAAAGATGTCCCATGTCAAATCTTCGGCAACGCCATCCACTTTTTCTAGGGCTTGATAAATCGGTACGGTACCGATGGGCACGGGGGAGTTGCGGATAATCCATTCACGGGTTTCATGGATATGCTTACCGGTTGATAAGTCCATGATGGTGTCCGCGCCCCAACGGGTAGCCCAGGTCATTTTGGCAACTTCTTCATCAATGCTAGAGCCCAGGGCTGAATTACCGATATTGGCATTGATTTTAACCAAAAAATTGCGCCCAATAATCATCGGTTCTGATTCGGGGTGGTTGATGTTATTGGGGATAATCGCCCGTCCCGCAGCGACTTCGGCACGCACAAATTCTGGGGTGATGAGTTTGGGGGTATTGGCACCAAAGTTGTTACCAGCATGCTGACGCATATCAGTTAGGTCATGCTGTTTTTGGGTTTCACGGATAGCGATGTATTCCATCTCTGGGGTGATGATGCCTTGTTTGGCGTAGTGCATTTGGGTGACGTTTTTGCCATTGATCGCCCGTCTTGGCTTGTCGATATGCCCAAAGCGCAGGTTAGCCGTGGCGATGTCATTGGCACGCTCATTGCCGTATTGGCTTGAGAGTTTGGCAAGCTGCTCAGTGTCGCCGCGTGCCTCTATCCAAGCTTGACGCAGTTTTGGTAAACCTTTGGTCAAGTCAATTTCGACATTGGGGTCGGTATACACCCCTGAGGTGTCATACACATAAAACGGTGGATTTTTTTCGCCTTCTGCCTTGCCAAAACCGCCCACCGGGGTATCGGTCAAGGTGATTTCCCGCATCGGTACTTGGATGTCGGGGCGTGAGCCTTGGATATAGACTTTGCGAGATGCCGGTAAGGCGCGCGTCAAATCACGCGCTTCTTCTTCAAAGCGGTCATCGCTAGGGTCACGGTGGGCAGGGGTTTTGTGAGTAACGTTGGTAAGTTGGTTCATAGCGAGTCCATGTTATGTTATGAAGTGATGGTTTGCTGGACTCGGGCGAAGATAGGTGAGTGTGACTGTTTCTAAAAAAACTGATTCTAGAAAAAACTGGTTCTAGTAAAAGGCTGATTCTAGAAAAATACTGGTCTAACTAACCTAATAGACGACTTCCCTACAACGGTATTAACCGTGTCAGGTTCGGCGGGTATGTCTCAGCCGTTGGTATGTCACCCAACTGCACCCCGAGTCAATACCTCCATATTAACAAAAACTCACCGCTTTACCTAATAGATTTTTAGCCATTTTGTGACGATGATTTACTCAACTAAATTACTGATTTTTTTGACAGCTATCGGTATGATAGAGGCTCCTTGGTTGTTGAAAATGTTGTAATTATTGATATGGAATGTATCGGTTTGTGGAATCGTAAAGCGACTGGCGCCCGATGGCGGTTAGGGGCGATGGCAGTGTCATTGATAGGGTCGATGTCCCTCAGTCCAGCCGTGATGGCAAAGGATTTGTGGGAATTGTATAGTGCAGCCCAGCGCACCAACGGCAATTGGGCAGGGCAGCAATATGACTATTTGGCAACGCAAAAAAATGTGCAGCTAGCGTTTGGCGATATGCTGCCGCAAGTGGGACTACAAGGCAGTGTCAAACATAACCAGTTTTATCCCAAAGACGATAACATCCCAGACACGGGCAATACCGTAAGCCAAATTGGTATCGGACTGCGCCAAGCCTTGTTTCGTGCTGATAAATGGGCAAACTATGAAAAAGCCGTGCTCGCCAGTCAAGCCAATGACATCCAGCTATTACAGCAGCACCAACAACTCATCGAGCAAATCAGCAAAGCTTATCTCAATGTATTGCGCGCCGAAGCGATGACAGATAGTCTCAATGCTGAGTTCACCGCACTCAAAGCACAAAATGACATGATGCAAGCGAGGCTCGCGCAAGGGGTAGCGGCGCGGGTAGATACCGAAGAGAGCCGTGCAAGGCTTGAAAGCGTGAGCGCCTCTATCGCCAACAATGACGTGGCAATCGTAAATGCCAAACAGCAGTTATCACTGCTCACAGCTCAACCAATCAATCAGCTTGACAGTATTAAGTTACCGCCTGATTTGAATCTTGTGGCAAGTCAAAGTATCGACAACTGGATGCAGCAGTCACAAAATAATAATCTCGATATTCAGCTAGCACAAACCCAAGTGGCGATTGCCAACAAACAAGTCGATTATCTCAAAGCCAATATCTACCCCCGTGTCGATTTGGTAGGCAATGTGGGGTGGCAAGATTATACCTATAATAACCAAAGAGCTATTGATGGCACCAATTATAGCTTTGGGGTAGAAGTGGATTTCCCGTTTTATACCGGTGGGCGGACACGCGCAGGCGTTGAGCAAGGCAATTTGCAGGCGCAAGCGGCAAAAAGTCGCCTCGCCTATGTGTACCAAGCCGCGATGACTCAGACTAGCCAAGCGTATCTAAATTTGGTCGCACAGCGTGCCACGATTAAAGCCCAGCAAACTGCGGTGGAAGCCAATCGCCGCGTCGCCCAAGCATCAAAAACAGGCTATGATTTGGGGGTGCGCTCGATGGTAGATACATTACTGGCAGAGCGCCAATATCACGCTGCCAAACGCGATTTGATTAATGCGTATTTTGATTATTTAAATGCCTACATTGACCTACAAAAAGCTGCGGGTAATCTGACCGATGAGACGGTCAAAGTGCTAGATAATCAGCTGATTTGATGCTTTTTTTGGCAAAATTTTAAGCTAAAAAACCCCGCCGATAGGCAGGGTTAATTTGCGTAGTAAGCTGACGCAAATTACTATTTAACTTTCGTCCATTCTTTACGAACAGCGGCTTTAGTTGCTGCTGGTAGTGGTACGTAGTCAAGAGAAGTAGCCATTGCGTCACCATTGTTGAATGACCAATCAAAGAACTTTAACGCTTCTTTCGCTTTAGCACCGCCAGCACGTGGTACAAGGATGAAAGTCGCTGCAGAGATTGGCCATGCGTTGGCTGCTGGCATGTTAGTGATGGTCACTGCAAAACCAGGATATTTTGCCCAGTTAATGTTTGACGCTGCGGCAAACGTTGAATCGTCTGGCATCACAAATTTACCCGCGCGGTTTTGAAGTTGGGTATAAGCTAAACGGTTTTGTTTTGCATAAGCGTACTCAACATAACCGATTGAGTTGGCAACACGTTGTACATTGCTTGATACGCCTTCGTTACCTTTACCACCCACGCTTGCTGCAGCATTGGGCCATTTAACGGTTTTGTCTGCGCCTACTTTTGATTTCCAATCGCTTGATACTTGGCTTAAGTAAGTTGTAAAGACGTGCGTGGTACCTGAACCGTCTGAACGGTTAACCGTGGTGATTTTAGCGGCAGGTAGTGCAACGCCTGGGTTTAATGCTTTGATACGTGCATCGCTCCAGTTGTTGATTTTACCCATATAGATGTCAGCAAGGACTGGACCAGATAGTTTTAATTGACCTGGTTTTACGCCAGCGATGTTAACCACAGGTACAACACCACCGATAACGGCTGGGAACTGTATTAAACCACTTGCGTTAAGCTCTGCTGGGCTCATTGGCGCATCAGTGGCACCGAAATCAACCGTTTTTGCTTGGATTTGTTTGATACCGCCTGAAGAGCCAATACCTTGATAGTTTACTTGATTACCCGTTGCTTTTTGGTAGTCGCTTGCCCATTTTGAGTAAACAGGCTGTGGGAAAGTTGCACCAGCACCTGTGATGTTAATAGCATTGGCTTGTGCGCCTACAGCAGCGAATGCCACGCTGACGATTAAATGTGATAGTTTCATAATAATTCCTTGATGGACAAATAAGATAATTGTCAGGGAAGATGGTAAATTAGCTTAGGGCGTCGCCAACCAATATGTCGCGTTTTAAATCACCCAAAGCTGAAAAATTGTTGCCATGTTAATGTAACAAAATGTCAAATCTGTTACGGTTATGTTAAATTTTGATGACATTGAAATCTTTGTTAGTTTTTTTGTTCCGTTTGTATGATGCAATATCAGCGAATAGGCGCGCTATTTTTCATCATTTTGTCGTAATTTTTAGTTATAGTTAGCTTTTATTTAACGGCTTTTTTAATAACAATTTTGCACAGTCCATGAGTCACAATCCATGAGTTAGGAAGGGAAACATGAATTTAATTGGTGAACATTTATCAAAAAGTTATGACCAAGATTTACAAAACTTGGTGAATTTATTTTTAAAAATGGGTGGCATGGCAGAAGCCAATCTCACCAAAGCAATTGAATCTTTGGTAAAAAGTGATGTGGCGCTTGCCGAAGATGTCATTGATGGTGACAAAGAAATCAACTTTACTGAGCAGCAGCTTGATGATTTGGTGGTCAAAGTATTGGCACGTCGTCAACCTGCCGCCACCGACTTACGCCTAATCATGGCAGTGAGTAAATGCGGTGCTGACATTGAGCGTATTGGTGATGAAGCCAAAAAAATCGCTAAGATGGCGCGCCGTGCCACCCGTGAAGGCCAATCACCGATTGGGTATCATGAAGCGCATCAAATGGGTAATTTTGTGCAGATGATGCTAAAAAATGCGCTAGAAGCTTTTGCCAAGTTTGATGCAACAGGCGCTTACCAAGTGATAGAGCAGGATAATGAAATTGATGCGATGTACAAATCCGCGTCACGTGCGATGATGACCTATATCATGGAAGATGGTCGCTATGTAGCAAAAGTCATTGATATTTTATGGGTGCTGCGTTCGATAGAGCGTATTGGTGCGCATGCGCGTAATATCGCTGAGCAATTGATTTTTTGTATTACCGGTGAAGATGTGCGTTATCAAAAACTGGGTGCCAAAAAGGACAGCGCGCTGAATCCCCCAGCTAGCCATGAAATCAATGATGCCTCACTAGATTATCAACCGAGCAATGGCGAAAACTAACGTTTTTTAGTCAAACCTGCTTTTAACCTGAATTGGTTGTCAGGGTTAGGTTATTTTAATGGACGGTTGCATGGTATTTTTAGGTGATTCTGCTACACTGTAGCCTATCAATTTTTGGTGAAAAAACGATAGGAAACACCATGTCTAGCGAATCACTTAACACCCCAATCCCCTCATCCACTGGGGAAAATATCACCCAAAAATCGTTACTTATTTTTGACTTGGACGGTACGTTGATTGATAGCGTGCCAGATTTGGCGGACGCCGTCAATGCGATGCTAACCACGCTTGGCAAAGCCAACTTTAGCGAACATGTCATCCGCAACTGGGTCGGCAATGGTGGCAAAGTACTGGTGCAACGTGCCTTATCAGGCTCACAAACCATTGACCCCAATCTCACTGAAGACGATACCAATCAGGCGCTTGCCCTCTTTTTTGACTACTACCATCAAAACACCTGTGTCAGAACCCAGCCCTATGCAGGGGTGAGCGAAGGGTTGCGTCAGCTTAAAGAGCAAGGCTATACCCTCGCTATTGCCACCAATAAACCCATTGATTTTGTTCCTGCGATTGTCGAAAAATTGGGTTGGCAAGCGCTTTTTGCCTATATTTTGGGTGGTGATAGCTTGCCTGCCAAAAAACCTGACCCGATGCCGCTACTGCACGTCTGTGATCAATTAGGCTTTAGCATCGTTCAAAGCTATATGATTGGTGATTCCAAAAACGATATTTTGGCAGGGCAAAATGCGGGCATGGATACGCTTGGGTTATCGTATGGCTATAACTATGGGCAGGATATTCGTGATTATCATCCGACCCATACCTTTGATGACTTTGCCACGCTGACTGAGTTTTTGAGTCATGCACGAGTTTAACTATCATCTCAACTTTGACACCATCAATTTTCGCGAACACCCAGCGTTGTATCGGGTGGGGCGCGGTGAACAAGGCGTATTATTGGTAGAGCCGTATAAATCTGAGATTTTACCGCATTGGCGATTTGCTACGCCGGAACTTGCGCGTGAGAGCAGTGATACCATCTATGCGATGTTTTTGGACTACCTTGCTCAAGGGGATTTTGTCGGTGCTGATATGGCGCGTAAATTTATCCAAATGGGTTATACGCGCTCACGTCGTTATGCCAATCACAAAGGAGGCAAAAAATACGATGGGGCTGTCCCTGACGCTAAAAAAGGACAAAGTGGCGCGCATGGGCGTGAACAATTGCCACAGCAATCACAGCAGCTTGAATCCGCACAAATCAAGGCCCAATCCGCACAAATTTTTAAGCAAAAATGGGATGAATGCCGCGCCAATGCGGACTACAAAGCGCTAAAGAAACAGTTTGAAGCCAAATACGTCAACGATACCCAATACGATAACCTGCCGCCCACGTTTTTTCGCGAGCATCCGTTTTTATAGCCTGACTGTATGATGAGTTAGCACGAAAATTAGGCATTCGTTAATTGACTACGATAACTTAATGCCTCTGTCAGATGCGGTGTCTGAATATTGTCACTACCTGCCAAGTCCGCAATCGTGCGGGCGACGCGAAGGACGCGATGATAGCCGCGAGCGGACAGATTCAGCCGACTTTGTGCCATTGCCAAAATACGACTTTCTGCATCACCAAGCGGCGCAAATTGATCAAGTTCACTGGGGGAGAGTTCATTATTGGCTTTGCCCTGTCTGGCTTGCTGACGCTGATAGGCTTGTATCACCCGCTCACGTACTACCGCAGAAGACTCACCCCTTTGTGCTGACTGCAAATCACTGGCAGGTAGGGCAGGCACGGTAATATGCAAATCAATACGGTCAAGCAAAGGTCCTGATAGCTTTTCTTGATAGCGTTTGATTTGCTCGGGTCGGCACTGGCAGCGACCTGATTTATCCCCATAGTAGCCACAGGGGCAGGGATTCATCGCTGCTACCAGCTGAAAATTGGCAGGAAATCGTACTTGAGAGTTGGCACGGCTGATGACAATTTCTTTGTTCTCGATGGGCTGTCTGAGTACCTCAAGCACCTTGCGATCAAACTCTGGAATCTCATCCAAAAATAACACCCCCCGATTGGCAAGCGTGATTTCACCAGGTTTGGGCGATGAGCCACCACCCACGAGCGCCACCGCTGAGGTAGTATGATGGACTTGGCGAAAAGGGCGTGTGCCGTAGTCATAATCACTGTTGGCAATCGAATAGATACTGGCAACTTCGAGCGCTTCAGGGTCGTTGAGCGGTGGCAAAATGGAGGGTAGGCGAGATGCCATCAAAGTTTTGCCTGTCCCAGGTGAGCCACAAAATAGTAGCGAATGCCCGCCTGCTGCCGCAATCTCTAGCGCACGTCTGGCTTGGTGTTGTCCTTTGACATCGGCTAAATCAAGCATGTAACTGGCTGATTGGTAAGATGTTTTATGCTCGGCTTGGCTAAGTTGTTGCTCATTCATCAAGTGTTGGCACACAGCTTTGAGGGTATCGGCTTGCAACACCTTCACGCCATCGACTTTGACCGCTTCATCGGCATTGTCTTTGGGAACAATCAAGGTGCGCTGGTCTGCCTTGAGCGCACGTGATACTGCCAGCGCCCCAGCAATGGCTCGTAAATCGCCATTGAGCGCCAATTCGCCAATAAACTCATACTGCGCAAGCACGGTTTCATCAATCTGACCACTCGCTGCCAAGATGCCTATGGCAATGGGTAAATCAAGCCGTGCGCCATCTTTGGGTAAATCCGCGGGCGCAAGGTTGATAGTTAATCTACGATTGGGAAATTGAAAACCCGAGTTGATAATGGCAGAGCGCACCCTATCTTTACTCTCGCGTACCGCTGCTTCAGGTAAGCCGACCATGGTGACTGCAGGCAATCCTTGCGATAAATGTACTTCAACCATCACGCTTGGCGCGTTTAAACCTACCACCGAGCGCGTATAGACTTGAGCAAACGACATTTTTAAAATCCTTTTCCAACCACTTGGCGGCTACCGTGACACAAGACAGGCCGTTTTTTTATGGCAGCAACTAGACAATTTTTGATAAAAAACGACTAAATCATAGCATAGTTCATCTATTTTCTCATCATCAGCTATCTAGGATGACTATGTTATAATCACAACCAATATTCCGAGAATTTTACGCTACACGCTATACGAGACTATTATGACAGACCAAACTCGCCCTTTATCTGACAGCGAACTGCCCACCTTTGATCGTCCTGTCGAAATCATCGAAAATCCGTATGCCAATGCCAATCGTAGCTACACGACCCAAACCCATTTGTTTAATGAAGCTATCATCAATAAATACAACCGCTCAGGTCCCCGTTATACCTCGTACCCAACCGCGCTAGAATTTGCCCCGATTGCTGACGGCATGGAAGCCCGCGTTTTGGCAGAAAAAGATCCACGGGTGCCAGTGTCCTTGTATTTTCACATCCCGTTTTGTCGCCATCTGTGCTATTACTGCGGCTGCAATAAAATTATCACTAAGAAAAACAGTGATTCAGGCGACTATTTAGCGTATCTTTTTGCCGAAATTCGGCATAAACGCAGCTTGATGCAAGGGGACCCTATCGTCGAACAAGTACATTTTGGCGGCGGCACACCCACCTTTTTGACCGATGATGAGCTGGTCAAATTGTGGAACTTTTTGCAAACCCAGTTTAGTTTTAGCGATAAACCTACCGCTGATTATTCCATTGAAATTGACCCGCGAGAATTGCGCCCGACCACGCTTGAGATATTGCGTGGACTTGGGTTTAATCGGGTGAGCTTTGGTGTGCAGGATTTGCAAGAAAAAGTACAAATTGCCGTCAATCGCGTGCAGTCAGAAGAAATGATTCGAGGCGTGATGACGGAAGCTCGCCGCCTTGGGTTTCATTCTATCAATATTGACTTGATTTATGGGTTACCGCACCAAACGGTGGATAGCATGCGCAATACGGTTGAGCGCATCATCGCTATATCGCCAGACCGTCTGTCTGTTTTTAACTATGCTCATTTGCCAGAGCGATTCAAAGGTCAGCGTCAGATTAATGAAGCGGATTTGCCAAGCCCTGCCGACAAATTGACCATGCTCGGTAATACCATCCATGCGCTGACTGACGCAGGCTATCAATATATCGGCATTGACCACTTTGCCAAGCCTGATGATGAGCTGGCGATTGCGCAACGTGAGGGCAAATTGCACCGCAATTTTCAAGGATATACCACGCATGGCAATTGTGATTTACTCGGGTTTGGGGTGTCGTCGATTAGCCAAATCGGTCTTCATATTTTGCAAAATCCAACAGATTTGAATGATTATCAGAATCTCATCAATGCGGGAAAATTGCCTGCGGTGAAGGTGATTTCTGCGCGCTTGCCTGACTTGCTGCGCCGTTATGTGATTATGAATCTGCTATGCCATGATTATATTGATTTTAAAGATGTGAATGCGCGCTTTAGCATTGACCCGATGACCTATTTTATTGATGAAATCCGCCAACTGGGCGAGATGCAAGCGGATAAACTGGTTGATATGGATGCCAAAGGGATTCGGGTGCTACCAAAAGGGCGGCTTTTGGGACGCAATGTGGCGATGGTGTTTGATACTTATTTGGCGAGTAAAGAAGGCAATCGTTTTAGTAAGGTGATTTAGCCTAAAAAGCAAAACACCTGCCAAAATGACAGGTGTTTTACTATACTAAAGGTGGAAGCTTTCGCTCACGTATCCTCTAGCTCACATAGTACGTATTATACGGGTTTTATTGAATGAATTCAACACAGCTTAATCAAATTTTCCAAACGCTTTCTTTTGAAAGAATGCAAACTTATGAAAATAAGACCAAAACAAGAGAGCAAGCGGTTGAATTGTACCTTTGGAATGCTCAAATTTCGGGGGCATTTTTGTTTCCATTACATATTTGTGAAGTCACGATTCGTAATGCCATTGCTGAAATACTCCATACGCAGTATGGTAGTAATTGGGTCAATAATCATATGTTTATTAATAGTTTACCTAATCATCCAAAACCAAAATATAATCAAAGAACAGATTTAGATAAAGCAACGAAACAACATACCCTTAATTATATCCCAAAAATTATACCCGAATTAAACTTTGTATTTTGGCAAGCCATGCTCACACAGCGCCACGATACTCGGCTTTGGAATAGCCAATTCCAACTTATTTTTCCCCATGCTAATCTATCAAGATCTGTGCAAAAAAATCGTGAGCATTTGCATAATGATTTAGATATTGTTCGCCGATTACGCAATCGCATTGCCCATCATGAGCCGATTTTTGATGAAAAACTATTAAGCATTTATAACAAAATTATTAAAATTATAGGTTATCGTTGTCAAGAAACTGCCAACTGGGTTGCTAGTCATCAAACCGTTACCACACTTATTGCTCAAAAGCCTAAAATATAACCTTTAAAGGAAACCCCATGCACCCCATCGACCCCGACTTACTCAAAAAATCCGCCCACTGGCGAAACGACATTCAGTTCACCCAAGATGTGCTTGGCAAGCCGTTTCACTTTACCAGCACTTGGGGTATTTTCTCGCCCGAAAAACTCGACGAGGGCAGCCTGATGCTGCTTGATTATATCGAGTTCAAAGACGATGACCACTCAATCGACCTAGGCTGTGGCTATGGCGTACTGGGTATGACGGCCGCCCGTGAATGCCCAAACGGACAGCATTTGCTCATCGACAAAGACTTTGTGGCGGTGGAATATGCCAAACTTAACTGCCAAAAAAATCATTTAAATAATGCCCAAGTTCAGCTATCCAATGGCTTTCGTGATGTTGAAAAAGACAAAAAATTTAGCCTAGTGATGAGTAACTTACCTGCCAAAGCCAGTAAAGAACAGCATTATCTGTATTTGCTCGATGCCTACAATGCGATGGAAAGTGGCGCACGGTTTTATGTGGTGACCATCAACGGCTTGCGGGACTTTATGAAACGCTCATTTACCGAAGTGTTTGGTAACTCAGATAAAATCAAACAAGGTAAAACTTATACTATTACCTTAGCAGTCAAAGACTAACGCCCTTCCGCTAAATTCTCACCGTTTGGGTTTTTGATTTACTGTAGGCTCGTAACCGAATGTACAGGGTCTTGGTGACAGTGGCGACCACCGCATTTTGGTCGTCAACCACCTGTACCTCATAGTTGCGAAACACCGCTTTACCATCCTTTGCTAAGGCTTTTATGGTATCGATTTCGGTGTCATCCAGGTGAAAATCGGCAAACACATCGCTTTTGCCCGCTTTAACAAAATCGATGCTTGCCGCCTTATCCCATACCACGTACGCATTGCCCAACGCTTGCATCAACAAAATCATCAAAAATGGGTCGGTCATCGAATACAAACTGCCCCCAAACTGGGTGCCGACGATGTTTTGATTGAGTTTGTTTAAGGGTAAACGCACGCGAATATGATGGTTGGCGAAATCCAGGCTGTCAACACGGATACCTGCCCCAAAATATGGCGGATAAAAGTTAAAAAACTGCTTTAATAACTTGGGGTTATGAAACGGATTAAAGTAGTCTTTGGCTTGAGATTGAAAGGTTTGGCTTAGCTTAGATAGCTTAGAACCTGTTCACAATCTTTTCAGCAACAAAGCGATGAAAGCGAGATTGGTAAGTTGAAGGCTTGAGTTTAAATGACGCTCACAGTTTTTCCATAAGCGTCTATTTTTCTC